>NZ_JBIUAT010000040.1:0-19201 GCF_044547685.1 Acinetobacter sp. NPDC052428 | reverse complement strand
ATCAGGGGATATAAGTATTGTATCCGAATAGCCTGTTGCCATTAAAAGCCAAAAGACACTGTAAATTGGATCCTGAATTGAAAATCTATAATCAAGAAATCAATAAAAGAAGAATCGGAATTGAGCATGTATTTGGCAGCCTGAAAACCTTCAAAATCCTTGCTGAGCGTTATCGAAATAGAGGTAAAAGGCTTGGTTTGAGATTCAATTTAATCGCTGGAATCTACAACTTGGAACTGAGCAAAAAATGATTTATGAAAGAGGTCTACTGGGTAGATTGGTTTAATAAAGGGCGTGTGAATAGCACACTAGGCTGTTTGCTACTTTCTGATTTTAAATAAATACTAAAATGCTTTATTCATTTTTAAGATAAAGATAAACAGTACAGGGCTTAGAAATACCCATAGAGACACAAAGCTAATACTGGAGCTAAACTGGGTACGTAATAAAAACATCGCGACGAATAAGAAAATACCTGCAGCGAATTTAGTGTACGTAGGAAAATCCGCTAAAAAAGCGTAATGAGATTTTCGGGTTTTTAGGATCTGCTTTTCACTTACCACATAAAAACCAAAACAGCTCAGCCAAAGCAGACCGATCACTGCAATCCATATCATATTGATGATTCCTGTTGAGTGATTTTTAATTTAGCCTGAATTTTATTGACCGCTTTTTGCTGAATGGGCGTAATTTTTTGGTGTAAAAATAGGGCAAAAAGGGCCAAGGTCCATAACATTAGCTCAATACGCAAAAAAGGCCAATAAGTCGCAAAAGAAGCAATATATTGCTGGGAAACTAAATAATAAATATCAATCAGGGGAAGTATAAAGGCAGCACAAATCAGAAGTTTAAGCTGCATTCTCCATATATGCTGCTGTGGGGTTACACATGCCAGGATAAAACTGCCAAGCCAGATAGAGAAAAAACTATAAATTTCATAATTTGGTGCACCTACAGGAATACTGATAAAACGATTCGCATAGAGATATCCCAGCATGGCAAGCGGCAAGCCAATAATTATGGTGATATTCAAGCGGTTCACTAAATAGTGTCCGAGATGAAACCGCACTGATTTTTTCTGCATTTGGCGTTTCAGGCTCCACAGCAGCAATCCGGATGCAATCATTGCGCAGCCTAATATGCCGGAGAAAAATAACCCTAAACGTAAAACAGGTTCAGCAAAACGTGCCATATGTAAACCATACATGCTGGCATTTAGTGTGGCAATTGCACTTTCATTTTGTGTATTTTCAAGCAATTTTCCGGTAGCAGCATTTAAAATAAGCTGTGCCTGATTTCGTGTAATGGAATGATCTTTGAGCTGAGTTAAGGTTATGTGTGCCAGCTGGGTATTGGGCTGCTTGACCGTGATATTGTCAAATTCCGCATATCCCCAGTGTTGCTGTGCCGTGGTGATAAAATGTTGAATTGGCAGCATCTGGGTTTTCACAGGAACTGAGTGGGTGGCTGATGTATTGATTGTGCGAATTTCTTCAAAATATTGAAAGGGATTGTCTGGATAAAGTTTTTTCATACCGGAAGGCAGCACGATATAAAAGAAAATCGCCAACCCGGTAAATGTCATGGTCAAAAAGAACGGCAGGGCAATCACTGAACTGACATTATGAAAATCCAGATAAGAGCGCTGTCCTTTAAAGGCTCTTAGGGTAAAAAAGTCTGTCAGTATTTTTTTATGGGTAATAATTCCTGAAATCAGAGTCAGTAACATGATAAAGGCAGCGACCGTCACAATGAGGCGACCGATGGTGTAGGGCATACCATAGAGCTGAAAATGAAAATTATAGAAAAAATCTCCCCCTTGTGTGGCTGAAAGCTGTAATTCTTTTCCTGTCGAAGCATTCAGGGTTTTGACTTCATAGCCACCATCCGCTTTTTGCCAGTAGACTTTATTCACCGGTGAATCTTGATTGGCGACTCCGATATACCAGTTTTGGGCGTCCGGTGCATGCTGCTGTAAATAGCTGTAAGCAGATTTTAAGGCAGTTTCCTGATTGACTTGTATTGAGGCAAATTCAGGCTGCATCCATATACTGATTTCATGCCGGTAATAGGTGACCGCGCCTGTTAAAAAGATCGCGAAGAGCAGCCAGCCAAAACTTAAACCTAACCATGAATGTAGCCATGCCATGGATTGACGGACAGATTTATGCATGGTTTAACCTATGAAGCGGGAGATGGTAAATAAGCTAAGGAAAGGAAGCAGGCTATAGACCGAAAGCTTTTTTAAACTCTGGATACAGAAGATGCCAATCACAAAACAGACATAAAAAATCAGGGCAATAACGGCGGCCAAATAGACGGATTCTGCTTTGGGCAGAAAAGCCTGTAGAAAGTAAGCCAGATCGAGTGCGATCAAATAACTGCACAAGTAGCCCATCCCAAAGCTCATGCCTAAGCGATAGAAAATGGCGAGTGGCTGCACTACAACAGACATCATATTTGGCCTTGAATAGATCTATACTGATGAAAATCTAAAAACTTAATAAACAAAACTTAAAGTCGTTACCAGATACTGTTTTTTATAGGCCTGCTGATTCAATTTTCCGGCCTTGTCTGCTTCTTTGCCAACTTCAATGACATATTGACCTTTCCATGGCGTGGCGATCGTAATCTGGCCTTGGCCGTTGGTGGTGTATTTTTTTAGCCAAAATTGCGGGGAAAAGACTGTGACTTCAACATCCGCAGCAGCTTTACCCTGATACAGTACCGTAAATGTATTGCTGTTGATCTGGGTCGGGACAATATCCAGTTCGGACTCTGCTTTCAAGTTTTGTCTGCCGGATTTGGCATGATAGCTCAGCAATGATTCTCCATAGATCAATTCATGAGTGAGCTGGACATCGGTCTGGCCTTGGGTTGCATAGAGCAAATGATCCTGTTGCATTTGAGGACTAAATGTTTTTTTGGCCTGAACGGCCTTTGCCTGATTGAAAGACTTGAGGGCACCTTGCTGCGTTTCTTTGAGCTGTTCACTATATTCACCAAAGAACGCATGAGTCTGCTGATTTGTGCCACGTTCTAGCCAAAGCATATGCGCCTGAGCTGAAAGTGTCATAGACAGTCCAAGGGTCAAAGCGATCATTTTTTTCATTTGTTTTACCTATTTTTGTGTATGTAGTGATGATTTAGCCCTGAACATGTCGTCAGGGCTCAGCTTAAAAATTAATATTTAAATTTCACAGCAACGCTGTAATTCGCTGGTGCACCATAAAAACCTTGCTGATTGGGGAAATTGAATAGGTATTTTTCATTGGTCAGGTTATTACCATTGGCTTGAAAGGTCATATGCTTATTCAACTCATAGCTGGCCATTAAGTTCACGAGCGCATAGGCATCCTGTTCAATGACTCCAGCTTTCTGGGTAATCACTCCATTGGTGGTTGCTTCAGGCACATCCAGATAGGTTTGATCCTGCCACTGCACACCAAGGCCCAGTTTCAGTTTTGGAAGTTGTGGCACCTGATAGGTGGTTAAAAGATTAAAAGACTGGGTTGGATTGAAGGTACGCGCATCACCGCCATTGATCAGATCTTTCAGGCTAAACTGGGTATAACCAAAGCTTAAGTTAAAATGGTCGGTCAGTTGTCCCGCCAAGCCAAACTCGTAGCCTTGGGAACGCAGGTCACTGACCTGAGTTGTGCGTAAAGTCGGGATACCATCAGAATCACGAAGCGGATAATTACTTTGCTCCGTTCTGAACACAGCCATGGTGGCGGTAAGCTTGTCATCTAGCCAAGAACCTTTGACTCCGACTTCATAGCTTTCACCTTCGATCGGTTTGTTAATGCTGCCATCATCTGCTTTGGTGGTTTGCGGACGGAAAATCGAGGTATAACTCAGGTAACCTGTATATTCAGGGCTAAAGTTATAGGTCAGACCGGCATAGGGTAAAACTTTATCTTCATCATAAATGGTGTCGGTCCCATAACTGCTACCACTGCTTTCAGCCTGAACGTAGTTCGCACCTAAAAGCAGTTTCAGATCATCATTCAGATGCAGTCGGGTCGCAGCATAAAGGCTCTGGTTCTTCTGCCGGATATGCATTTCACCACTGGTTTTCGACATATCCCAGCTTGGTTCTTCGGGTGTAAAGCTGGCTAAATCTGTGGTCAGCGGATTGACAAAGCTGCCAGCATAACCCAATTCATCCAGACGATTTTTGGCCCAGACATAGCCCAATGAGGCTTCATGGCGTTGTCCCCAAAGCGGATAGGTGCCGCTAAAACTCAGGCTGGCTTGTTGTTCTTTATTGTCATCAATATACATGCCTGGGTAGAGGAAGATGCCTGAAGTGCCATTTGCGCCAGGTTTGCCGGACAGAAACAAGAGCTTTGAATCGCGTTGTGTACGTTTTTCATCATAGGTCAGTTTGGCTGTCCAGTCGCCACCCAGTTTTTGTTCAAGCTCGGCAAAGTAACTTTTAATATTGCTATCCCAGTGGGCCCAGCTTGGACTGTAATTATAATTCCGTGAGTAACTGAGCTGCTCGCCTTCAGTATTGATCAGTGGATTAGAACCCCAATTGACACCATTCGGCTTGTGATTGGTTTCGGTATAGCCAGCAGTCAATAGAGTTGTGTCAGTAATATCTGCCTCCACAACAGCACCTATGCCGTTTTTTTCCAGTTCATAACGATCCAGATAACTGTCGCCTGTTTGTTGATAGCCAAATACACGACCTCTGACTTTTCCATCTTGGGTGAGAGGAGAGGATACATCTACTTCATAGCGCTGCGTATTCCATGAGCCATAACTGGCATTAAAGGCTGTTTGAAGGTCGGATGTCGGGCGTTTGCGAATCATATTAATAGTTGCGCCGGGATCGCCAATTCCATTATTTAAGGCATTCGCGCCTTTCACCACTTCGATACGGTCAAACAAAAAACTGTCTGGATTATCATTATTATAATTATAGCCTTCGAGTGGAATACCAACGCCATCGACTAAAACATTTGAAATCTCGAAACCTCGGGCAAGGTAGGAGCTCCGTTCCGTTTCCTGATTGCTGACGATAATGCCAGGGGTATTGCGCAGTACGTCCCGGGTATTATCCAAGGCAAAGTCATTCAGTTGCTGGCGAGTGATGACATTGACTGTTTGCGGCGTTTCCTTGAGTGGAATATTCAGTTTTGAGGCGGTTGACGAATTTTGGATGATATAAGCCTTACTCTGTTCGGAGCTGAGCTCACTCTGTTCTGATTCCGCTGTAACTGTAATCGTCGGTAATTGCTGAGTATCATCGGCAAAACTTTGCTGGGACACTAAAATTGCAAGACTAAGAAGAGAAAGCTTAAATGATGGAGGAACGGTATAAAACATTTTAGTTAATGTAAATGATAATAATTATCAGTAATATTATTGTTTAATATCTCTTAAAGCAATCTCAATATAATAGGAAATCCAAATGAAAAATGAGTTAATGATAGGTAAATCTACAAATAAAAGTTTAATGTAAGGAGTAGGGAACAATAAAATATCACTGTTAAAAAAAGATGTTATTACCTTACTTTTGTGCTCCTGAACCAATTTGTTTATATACTGCACTATAAATTTTCAAATCCTCAATCTGGAGTGACTTTGTTGCATAAAGGCTTCAGAGATAGATCTTTTCTAAGTTACTCGAATTCAAGTGACAACTTGGGTATGAGGTCGACCTAATTCCGTTAATTTATCGTCTAATAATTTAATGCAATACATTTTGGTTTTGACCAAACTTCGCCGATGATAGCCTGACCATTTCTTCCATAGTGTCCTGCCTAAACATTTAACGGTTCGAAGTAATTCATTTCGCTCTTGCGAATGAACTTTTGTAATTTTCTAAGGCTTTGCATTTTTTCTGGAGGGAACTACCGCATATGCTTACCGGTCTGCAATGACTTGACGGCATTGCTTGGTGTTATAAGCCTCGTCTGTATAAACTGAATCAATCTGTTCATCCAACGGAATTTGATCAAGTAACTCCCCAAGGATTCGTGAATCACTCACATTATTCGTTGTGAGCTGAACTGCTCGTATTTGAAGAGTTTTAGCATCTATAGTGGGTATTGGTATGTTGAATGTAGTTCGGAAATTCTGTAATCGAGCCATGGCTTTGTAATAGGGTGGCCAGTGACATCACATATTTGTAGGCATTCAAGGCAGTTTCAGCTCGTAGTCCGCTCAGCATATTTTGTGCATCGATGACCTGTGTGGCGGTGCCCATATCTTCTTTAAAAGACAATTCTTGGATGCGTAAATTTTCCTGTGCGGCTTTCAAGTTTTGTGCCAGAAGTGCATCACTTTGCTGTACACTGAATGCTTTGCTATAAGATTTATAAATCAGATTTTCAATTTTTTGCTGGGTGCGTGCAGTGAGTAATTCTGTAGCAGAGCGTTTGAGTTCGGCAGCCTGAATATTCTTGTTTTTATCGATCCCGGAAAAAAGGTTATAGCGTGCGGCAACTCCGACAATCCAGTTTTCATTTTGATCCAGACTATATTCGCCAAAAGCAAAAACATTCGGTTTTTTGCCGCTTGCTGGGCTTTCACATTGGCTTGAGCCAATTGGGTATGCATGAATTAGCTCTACATGCTTTACATGTGGCACTGATGAAAGGCCAAGGTACACAATATTTATGGATTGATTCAACAACTCTGCCAATTTGTAAAAATCAACGTATTTAGCGTCATAAATCATTAATCCAAATTGCATCACATGGTAGAAGCTCAATAGGCTGGTTTTATGGCTGTAAATTACGTATTGCGATGAATCAATTTGGTGAAATTGCCTGTTCTGATTTATCGAATGGACATGTTGCTAATATAAAAATGGTTGAGCAATTGGTTGCTGGTATAGAAGCAAAACTTTACGGGGATCGAGGTTACATCAGCCAAGAATTAAAAATTAGATTGAAAGATCAAGGTATTGATTTAATTACTTATCATCGGAAGAATATGCAGGCTATTCAACTCTGTGCATCAGATAAATATCACTTAAGACAACGCAATAAAATAGAAATATTATTCGGCTTATTGAAGGGGCAATACAATTTATTGACGAGTAAAGCACGTAGTCTTCATGGATTTCTGCGTGGAATTTACGCCTCACTATGTGGATATCAATTTAACCCATCGAAATAAGCCAACAATTCAAATTAAGGACTCATCGGCTTAAGCAGGATTCGGGTTAAATAAGCTTTCAAAAATAGCTTGACACACTAAAGCTATTTTAAGCAGGCAATGAATATGAAAGAAAACGCTAAAGAAAAATAAAAAAAACAGCGTATGATTTACTCAATGGAATTTTAGATGATGCAGACAAGATGATCCGTAATGATTGGTCACGTGCCGAAATACAAGAAATTTATGACTTGCCTTTAATGGATTTACTGTTTCAGGCACAGCAAATTCATCGCCAAAACTTTGAACCGAATACTGTTCAGGTCAGTACTCTGCTTTCAATTAAAACGGGCCGTTGTCCGGAAGATTGTAAATACTGTTCGCAATCTGCACATTACGATACTGATCTGGAAATTGAAAAACGCGTAGAAGTACAAAAGGCGATTGCTGAAGCCAAACAGGCCAAAGCTTCCGGTTCGACCCGTTTCTGCATGGGCGCAGCATGGCGTAATCCGCATGAACGCGATATGCCGTATGTGCTGGAACTGGTGCAGGAAGTCAAGAAACTGGGCATGGAAACCTGTATGACTCTAGGAATGCTGAATGCCTCACAAGCGGAACGTCTGAAAGATGCAGGGCTAGATTATTATAACCACAACCTTGATACCTCACGTGAATATTATGCCAATGTCATCAGTACACGTAGCTTTGATGACCGCTTAAATACGCTTGATCATATACGTGATGCCGGAATTAATGTCTGTAGTGGCGGTATTGTCGGCTTGGGCGAAGGCGTACAAGACCGAGTCGGTTTGTTGTTTGAACTAGCGACTATGCCGATTCACCCGGGTTCGGTGCCCATAAATATGTTGGTTCCTATTGAAGGCACACCACTGGCCGATGTTGAAAAACTGGATGTGATTGACTGGATTCGTACTATTGCGGTAGCACGGATTATTATGCCGAAGAGTTATATCCGCTTGTCGGCAGGTCGTGAATCTCTCTCTGACTCTGATCAGGCACTGGCATTTATGGCTGGAGCTAACTCATTATTTTCAGGTGATAAATTGCTTACTGCCCCGAACAGTGGTGAAGGTAAAGACAAAGCCTTGTTTGCTAAATTAGGCTTAAAAGCTGAAGCTGCCAAGAAAACAGCTAAAGAATTGGCTGTAGATGCGATGCAACCTGCTTAATTAATCGTGTAACAAACAGGGATCATTTCAACTTGAATTGGTCCCTTTTTTATTGGAACAGACAAAATGAAGATACTGATGATTACGGGTTGGGGGCTAGGAACAGCGGTCTTAACCCCGTTTGTAGAACAGTTGCGGCAGCAGCATCAAGTTAAAGTATGGGATATTTTCGATCCTAACGTAGAAAGTCTTTTGGCCGAAAAAGTCAGGCAGGCGAGTTCGTTTGATGTCTTGATGGGGTGGTCTTTGGGTGGACAGTTGGCACTTTTGCTGGCTAATGAAATCCAGCAACAACTGAAAATTGCCAAGCCAGTGATTTGCTGTATGTCAAATCCCTGTTTCGTGGCCAATGAAGCATGGCCACAGGCGATGCCAGTTGAACAATATACACAATTTAAATCTTCCATACTGGCTGATCCAAAACGCGGGATGCAGCGCTTCTGTACCTTGGTCACTTTAGCTGGTGCAGCAGCGCGTGAACGTGCAAAATTATTGCACCAACAGTTAAATAGTATTGATTTAAACTATCAGATTAAGCATCTTTATCTCTTGCATCAATTAAATCTGGTGGATATCCTAAAAAATCATTCAGTCAAGATGCTATTTATATTTTCCGAGAATGATATGTTGGTTCCTTACAAAGTTAGTCAAGAATCTGTGTTTTTAACAACCCAAAATCTGAATTTGGTAAAAATACAGGGCACGCACGATGCCATCCTTTTTGATGCCAAGTTACTCGTTGAGCCAATTTTAAAATTTTTAGCCGATCTGGCTTAAGCAAAAAGAGATTGGTAGCTCTTGACGTTTCATTTTCAGATTTAACGCGCTAAGATCAGTTTTAGTTTTAATAATTGGGGTAAATTCTGTGCAGGACGCTTTTGATCAACAGCATATTTGGCATCCTTATACCTCCATGACACAACCCTTGCCATGTTACAAAGTTAAAGCTGCACATGGTGCAGTCATTGAACTTGAAGATGGTACCGAGCTGATTGATGGCATGTCGTCCTGGTGGTGCACAATTCACGGTTATAATCATTCTGAACTCAATCAGGCCGTAACAAAACAATTAGAGTCGATGTCACATATCATGTTCGGTGGTTTGACTCATCAGCCTGCGATTGATCTGGGTAAACTGCTGCTTGAGATCACAGCGCCTGAACTGGATAAAATCTTCTTTGCCGATTCCGGCTCGGTCGCGGTTGAAGTGGCGCTGAAAATGGCCGTGCAGTATTGGCATGCACGTCAGCAACCGCAAAAAACCAACTTTGTTACCACACGCTCTGGCTATCATGGCGATACCTGGAATGCCATGTCGGTTTGTGACCCTGTAACCGGTATGCATCAGATTTTTGGTTCCAGTTTACCGAACCGTTTATTTGTTCCGGCACCTCAAAGTCGTTTTGATGGGGCATGGCAACCCGAAGATATACAGCCACTTGAGCACATGCTGGCACAGCAGCATCAGCAGATTGCTGCCATGATCATCGAGCCGATTGTGCAAGGTGCAGGCGGGATGCGTCTCTATCATCCGGAATATTTAAAACAAGCCAAGTTGTTGTGTGAAAAATACGATGTACTGCTGATTTTGGATGAGATTGCCACCGGTTTCGGCCGCACCGGAAAACTGTTTGCCTATGAACATGCTGAGGTCACACCAGACATTATGTGTATCGGTAAGGCATTAACTGGTGGTTATATGACCTTGTCAGCGACCTTAACCACTCGCCATCTAGCAGAAACGATTTCAAGTGGTGAAGCGGGTGTGTTCATGCATGGCCCAACTTTTATGGCTAATCCGTTGGCCTGTGCGGTCGCATTAAAAAGTACCCAGCTGTTACTGGCTCAAGACTGGCAGACGCGTATTCAACAGATTGAAAGTACACTAGAACAATATTTACTGGATTTAAAATCCTTGGCACAAGTCAAAGATGTGCGTGTCCTCGGCGCAATTGGCGTGGTTGAGCTACATCAAACTATTGATTTGGCGCGTTTTCAGGCTGAATGTGTATGCCGTGGCGTCTGGATTCGTCCTTTTGGCCGTCTGGTCTATGTCATGCCGCCATATGTAATTTCAACACAGCAACTTGAAACTTTATTAAAGCATATGCGGGAGATGATTCAGCAGATAGAGGCAGTAGCATGAACCATCTTGAGCATTTCCAGCAGCAGCTAGATGACTTGAAACAGCAAGGGCAATATCGCCAGTTTAAGTCCAATATTTCTAGCCAGCCACGATTGCAACTCAATGGCCAAGAGATGCTGAATCTGGCATCCAATGACTATTTAGGTCTGGCATCCAACTTAACGCTACGTGAGGAATTTTTTGACCTCACGCCGATGTCTGAGCGATATATGAGTTCAAGCTCTTCACGTTTACTGACAGGAAACTTTCCCAATTTTGAACAACTTGAAGCACAGATGTCACAGGCTTTTGGACGTTCAGTACTGCTGTTTAATAGTGGTTATCACATGAATATCGGGATTCTTCCTGCGCTCAGTAATGCTAAAACCATGATCATTGCTGACAAACTGGTACATGCCAGTATTATCGACGGGATTCGTTTATCTAAAGCTGGCTATGTGCGTTACCGCCATAATGACCTGCAGCATTTGACTCAGTTTTTAGAAAAATATCAGTCAGATGAATCTATCCAGCGCATCATTGTGGTAACTGAATCAATTTTCAGTATGGATGGGGATGAAACAGATTTAACTGCTTTGGTGGCATTAAAACAGCAGTTTGCAAAAGTCATGCTCTATGTCGATGAGGCACATGCAATTGGTGTGCGCGGTGAACGTGGATTGGGCTGCGCAGAACAGTATCAAGTATTGGATCAGATTGACTTCCTGGTCGGTACCTTTGGCAAGGCTTTGGCTTCAGTTGGTGGTTATCTGGTCTGTGCGCCAGTGATTCGTGACTATCTGATTAATAGCATGCGACCTTTAATTTTTAGTACCGCCCAGCCGCCACTATGTATGGCCTGGACTAGATTTATTTTTCAGAAGGTACAGCAGCTTCAGGCGGGACGAATACATTTGGCAGCATTGGCTATACGCTGTCAGCAGGGCATTCAAGACTTGGGATATCACTGTCCGTCAACCTCGCAAATTGTGCCGGTACTGATTGGTGAGGCAAAACGCACCATTCAGGCGGCTGAAATTATGCAACAGCAGGGATTTTATGTGCTACCAGTACGTCCGCCAACGGTTCCTGCCAACACCTCCAGACTCAGAATCTGCCTGAATCAGAACATTTCTGCGGATGAGCTGGACGCATGTCTGCAGGTGCTGAGGAATTTGCCGCGATGAACAGCAAACAGATTGCCCAGCGTTTTGCTCAGGCAAATCTCAGTTATGAGCAGCATGCGCTGGTACAAAGTGCCGTAGCGGCAGAGTTGATGCAGTTCATGCAGCAGCATGTAGCACAACCACATTTGCAACGGGTATTGGAAATTGGCTGCGGTTCAGGGTTTTTTACCCGGCTTTTTATGCAGTATTACAGCTTTGATCATTTATTTTTAAATGATCTATATGCCGAAGTGAAGCAGCATTTCCCGGAAGCTGATCGGCTTTTGTGGGGGATTGGTAATATTGAAACCTTGCCACTGCCGCAGTCTCTGGACATGGTGCTGTCGTGTTCTGCATTGCAATGGATCTCGGATTTAAAAGCATTGTTGCTCAACATTGCGCAGGCCTTAAATCCCTCTGGGCATCTGTGTTTTGCCAGTTATACGGACAATAATTTAAAGGAAATTAAGGCACTGACCGGACAAGGCTTGGATTATCTGCCTTTAGCGGAGGTTTGTGAACTGCTTGAATCCTTAGGCTTTGACATTCTGCTGCAGACAGAAGAACAGATGACCTTGCATTTTGAGCATCCGAAACAGGTGTTACAGCATATCAAAGCCACTGGTGTACAGGCGACGGCACAGGGGTTTCGGTGGACAAAATCGTCCTTACAGGATTTTTATACCGGCTATCAACAATTCCAAGACCCTGAAAGCAAACAGTATGCACTGACCTATCATCCGGTTTATGTCATTGCACGGAAGACAGTATGAGCGCACAGATTTATTTTGTCAGCGGCATTGATACCGCAATTGGTAAAACCTTTACTACTGGTTTTCTGGCCAAAAATTGGAATGAGCAGGGCATTCGTACCATAACCCAAAAGCTGATCCAGACCGGAAATGTCGATATATCAGAAGATATCGAACAGCATCGTGCAATTATGGGTTGTGGATTGTTACCGGAAGACCAGCAAAAACTGACCATGCCGGAAATTTTTACGTATCCGGCTTCACCGCATCTTGCTGCGCGGCTGGATGGGCGAGCCATTAACTTTGAACAGATTCATCAGGCTACCGAACAGCTGGCTGTGGCCTACGACTGTATTTTGCTGGAAGGTGCCGGTGGTCTGATGGTGCCCTTAACCGAAGAGTTCCTGACTATTGATTATATTCAGACACATAATTATCCGGTGATTCTCGTCACTTCAGGGCGTTTAGGCAGTATTAATCATACCTTGCTGAGTCTTGAGTTGTTAAAACTCCGCGGGGTTCAATTATATGCCATTGCTTTTAATCATGCAGATAACTCCAAAGATCCCTTGATCGCTGAAGATACCATTGCTTATTTAAAACAGTATTTGCAGCGTGATTTTGCTGATACGACATGGGTTGATATTCCAGCTTTAAATTTAGCCCCGTCTATCCATGAGTAAGTGATCAGCTTACAGGGGGGCTGATGTGAATGCTTAAATATTGAGGTTGCGCCACTGTAAATTGAATCTGATAGCCATATTTGTTTAACACCATTTTCATCAAATATAAGTCTAGCCCATGCCCATTTTGCTAGGGAGATTTATGCCAGAAACGCTGTCCCAAGTATGCATATCTTCAACCTCTGATTATCATTATGAATGATCAGCACACATGCAGCATAGCAATTGAAATGGTATTTGCCTGTGCCTGCAATAGAGCATTCTTAAGTAGGTTTTTAAAGACGGTATATAGTTCAAAATCGGGTAGGGCAATTCGGATCAGGCTCGGTCAGTCAATTGTTAAACTGGGTTCAATTTCCGGATAAAGCGACTGTAAATCGGCAATCACCTGAGTCAGGAGCCGTGCAATTTCAATACTGTACTAGATATCGCTCAGTACTTGATCGGTAGAGGAAAGTGCTAGAAGCTGTTCCAGTAGCTGGGTACATCGGCGGATACCAATGTGTACCTGCTGCAAGCTTTGTTGCAATTTGGGCGAGCTTGCCTGTTGTTCTGCCATCAGTTGTGCAAGCTGGATATGAGTTTTGATCGCGGTTAAAGGACTACGCAATTCATGGGCGGCGTATGAACTAAATACTTTTTCATTTTCCGGATTTTGATGCAGTTTATGTATTAAGTGCTTAGAGTTTTGGGCAAAGGACTGTACCTTGGAAGGCATTACTTTGGCATCTAAGGTTTTTAAATAGTGAGTAGCATCATTCACTGATAAATTTGGCTGACTTAAAAGGTTTAAACTTCATCTAAGGCTTTAAGCTCTCGACGAATAATCAAAACGATTAAGCCTATACATAGCAATAAAAACAAAATTATTGGTATTAATACCGATTATAAAATCTTTTTGAGCAATTATCCACGTAGGAACATCCGCTCTGCTTCCACCACTTGAATATCCCCACGACGTAACACATAACTGAGCCTCACCTTGTTGCTTTGTACTAAAGCCAACTACTTGGTGGCTTAAATCTTTCGGTGCACCTCGGGTTTTTGCTACCACATGCTGAACGACACTGACGTCAGAGCCAAATAAAGACACTTTATAGGCAATCAACTGCTCTTGATTGGTGGAATGAAGTTGTTGGGCTAGTACATTTTCATCCAAGTTTTGCATCGGCAGTTGTTGAGTCAATCGAGCGACCATTGGATGGCTGAATCAAACCAAATTGATATATTTCCTTGACTGAGTAAGGCTTTATTGTAGGTAGATCAACTGGTTGTACGATAGATCTTGGGTGCAGACCTCTTCATTTAGAAATTATATTCCCCAAGAAGCTTTCAGTGGTAGGTTTGTGCAACAAAGCCTCTTGCAAATAAAGGCTATCAAGGGATTTATACATTGTATCCAAATAGTTTATGGCCATTAAAAGCAAAAAAGCACTAAAAACCAGATCTCGAGCTAAAATTTTATAACCAAGAAATCAATAAAAGAAGAATTGGAATTGAACAGTTATTTGGAACTTTGAAAACCTTCAAAATCCTTGCCGAGCGATATCGCAACCCTGGCAAAAGACTAGGATTAAGATTTAATTTAATTGTGGGAATCTATAATTTTGAGCTGAGTAAAAAGTGAATTATGAAAGAAATCTAATATATAAAATTTTAAGAGATTATGAAAATTGGTCATACCAAAAAATAAATTAAATCTTTTATATTGTGTTTTTGGGCTGATATTACTAATATCGCCAATACAAAATGCACATTTTATCTCTTAAACACTAAATTGGTCATACCAATTTAGTGTTTAAGTACAATAAACTGTTCAATCTAGTAGTTAAGCATTTCAAGGAGTAGACAATGCTTCAACAGTGGCAACAAATTTATGATCCTATAGGCAATATCTGGATTTCGAGTGCTATTGCGCTAGTTCCAATTATTTTCTTTTTTTTAGCGTTAGCTATTTTTCGCATGAAGGGTAGTGTAGCCGCTACAATTACCGTCTTTTTAGCCTTTCTGGTCTCATTATTTTTATACAAAATGCCAATTGGAATGGCATTAGCATCAATGGTCTATGGATTCTTCTACGGCCTGTGGCCAATTGCATGGATTATTATCGGTGCAGTTTTTATATATAAGATTTCAGTAAAAACTGGACAGTTTGATGTTATTCGTTCGTCTATTCTGTCAATTACAGAAGATCAACGTCTGCAAATGCTATTAGTTGGGTTTGCTTTTGGTACGTTTTTAGAAGGTGCGGCAGGTTTTGGTGCGCCCGTCGCAATTACTGCGGCACTGTTGGTGGGACTCGGCTTTAAGCCTTTATATGCGGCTGGGCTATGCCTGATAGTTAATACTGCACCTGTTGCTTTTGGTGCAATGGGAATTCCGATCATTGTCGCTGGGCAGGTTTCAGGTGTTGACACCATGGAAATCAGTCAAATGGTTGGTCGTCAGTTACCCTTTATGGTGCCAATTGTATTGATCTGGATCATGGCAATCATGGATGGTTGGCGTGGGGTTAAAGAAACTTGGCCTGCTATTTTAGTTGCCAGCTTATCTTTTTCTTTAGCGCAATATCTAACATCAAATTTTGTTGGGCCTGAGTTACCCGATATCACTGCTGCAATTGCATCATTAATCAGTTTAACTATCTTACTTAAGTATTGGAAACCAAAACATATTTTTCGTTTTGAGGATAAAAATATACAGGTAGATGAAACTATTATCAAGCAAGCTCGTAAACAATATAGTGTGGCACAGATAGCCAAAGCCTGGTCTCCATTTCTGATACTTACAGCAATGGTGACGATCTGGAGCATCAAACCTTTTAAAGATTTATTTGTTAAGGACGGCCCATTAAGTGATTTAGTAGTTTCAATTAAAGTGCCGTATTTGCATCAATTGATTCAAAAGCTACCACCTGTCGTGCCTGAAATTAAAGATTATGATGCGATTTATAAGTTTGATTGGTTATCAGCAACGGGTACGGCGATTATATTGGCGGCATTGATCACGATTATTTATTTAAACATGAAACCTAAAGAGGCAGTTTCGACATTCTTTGAAACCGTGAATGAACTAAAAACCCCAATTTATTCGATTGGTATGGTACTGGCTTTTGCGTTCATTGCAAACTATTCAGGTCTGTCAGCAACGCTTGCTTTAGCACTGGCACATACGGGTCAGGCTTTCACCTTCTTCTCACCATTCTTGGGTTGGGTTGGAGTGTTTCTTACAGGTTCAGATACTTCAGCTAACGCATTGTTTTCAGCGTTACAAGCAACTACAGCACAGCAAATCGGTGTGCCTGAAGTCTTGTTAGTTGCTGCCAATACCAGTGGTGGAGTAACAGGTAAGATGATTTCCCCTCAATCAATCGCGATTGCTTGTGCAGCAGTGGGTTTAGTTGGTAAAGAATCTGATTTATTTAGATTTACAGTAAAACACAGCATTATCTTTACGGTGATGATTGGTATTATTGTGACCTTACAAGCTTATGTTTTCCCGTGGATGATTCCGTAAACGGGTCAAGGAAAAAAATGAAAGTCTCCGACAAAGTGGTACAGCGTTTACGTCTGTTGATTGAAAAAAATAATGTGCAAGTCGGAGAGCGATTGCCTGCTGAACGCCAACTCTGTGAACAGTTAGGTGTGTCTCGTAGCTCTTTACGTGAGGCGATTCAACAACTGATTACCGCAGGGATTATTCAGAGCAAAGCGGGTGCAGGCACCTATTTAAAGCAGTTGCCTGCACATTGGTCACAGTATCAAATCGTTGAGCCATTATCCGGTTTGATGGATCAGGATCCTGAATATCGTTTTGATGTACAAGAAGCTCGTATGGTGCTTGAAGGTGGTACAGCATGGTATGCCGCACAACGTGCCACACCCAGTGATTTGATCAATATTCGTCAATGTTTTGAGCAGATTAGCCATTTTCAGGCTTTAGGTGATGATGCCCACGCAGCAATAGCGGATGCGAATTTTCATCTGGCGATTGCAGAAGCATCCCACAATCTAGTGCTGATCCAAATGATGCGTAGTTTGTTTGATTTATTGCAAGACAACGTGATGTTAGGGCGACGTAAAGTTTACACCACACCACAACATTTTGAACAATTGCATGACCAGCATTTTGAGGTGATGGACGCAATTGAACGTCAAGACTCAGAGACTGCACGTAAGGCAGCTTGTGGGCATATTGAATTTGTTGTTCAACGCGTACGTATGATCGATGAAGAAGAAGCTCGTCGTCAACGTTCGAGTCGATTAAATAGGACATAAGTTATGATTATTTCTTCTGCAAATGACTATCGTGAAGCTGCGAAACGTCGTTTACCGCCATTTTTATTTGAATACATCGATGGTGGTGCCTATGCGGAATATACTTTAAAGCGTAATGTAGACGATTTATCAAAAATCGCTTTACGTCAACGTGTGTTAAATGACATGTCTGAGCTGAGCTTAGAAACGCAATTGTTTGGTGAAAATTTGGCGTTGCCAGTGGCATTGTCACCTGTAGGTCTAACGGGTATGTATGCGCGTCGTGGTGAAGTTCAAGCCGCGGTTGCCGCAGATAAAAAGGGCATTCCATTTACCTTATCAACAGTTTCAGTTTGTCCAATTGAAGAAGTGGCACCTGCGATTCAACGTCCGATGTGGTTTCAACTGTATGTACTACGTGACCGTGGTTTTATGAAAAATGCCTTGGAACGTGCTAAAGCCGCAGGCTGTTCTACCTTAGTATTCACAGTCGATATGCCTGTTCCAGGTGCGCGTTATCGTGATGCACATTCAGGAATGAGTGGTAAAAATGCTGCAATACGTCGTTATATGCAATCGTGTATGCACCCACACTGGGCTTGGAATGTCGGTTTATTGGGTCGTCCGCATGATTTGGGTAACATTTCGAAATATTTAGGTAAGCCGACAGGTCTGGAAGATTATATCGGTTGGCTGGGAAATAACTTTGACCCTTCAATTTCTTGGAAAGATCTTGAGTGGATTCGTGATTATTGGGAGGGTCCCATGGTTATTAAGGGGATTTTAGATCCTGAGGATGCCAAGGATGCGGTACGTTTCGGAGCAGATGGAATTGTGGTCTCCAATCACGGTGGTCGTCAGCTTGATGGTGTTTTGTCTTCTGCTCGTGCGCTTCCTTCAATTGCAAGTGCGGTCAAAGGTGACATCAAAATTTTAGCAGATTCAGGGATTCGTAACGGTCTTGATGTGGTACGTATGTTGGCTATGGGTGCAGATATTTGCATGCTTGGTCGTGCATTTGTATACGCACTTGGTGCTGCCGGCGGTTCTGGGGTAAGTAATTTACTAGATTTGATTGAGAAAGAAATGCGTGTGGCAATGACATTGACTGGTGCAAGAACCATTGCAGATATTACATCGGATTGCCTGGTCAAGCTAGAGAAAGAGTAAGCGATTTAATTACTCACATTACTAAGGCTTTGCCAACTTTCCTTTGAAAAAAGAGATTTTTATCTGAATAATTTGGGTAAACAAAGCTTCCTTTTGAAAAAAACCAACCTTGGCAAGAGTCACCGACATAAAATACACTAAATAACATAATTGGTACGTTAATAAACTCTATATATAACAGTTATATAGAGTTTTTATTTTGTGTGACGTAATTTAAGGTGGGGTCGGATACTTTGATTTTTGGTCACTAATTTATTGTGATAATCAACAATAATAACCAACATACATATGCTTAATCTAAGGGTATTTTACTGACTGGTATAATTTTATGATGAGAGGGGTGTTGCCTGAGGTTACGGTTTCTGTTTGGCCTTTTGGCGTAAGACGTACAAATATAAGCTTTCTACTTTTTCACGTGCCCATGGTGTGGTACGCAAGAATCGTAATGATGATCATGAAGATAAAATCAAAAAATACAGATTTTTGTGTAAATCCTGAGTAGAATTCGACTTATTTTTTCTGCAGTAAAAAAGCATCTTCTCACTATGCTGCTTTGCAAGGACGTTTTATGCTCGCGCTAGATATACAACATGTTCGAATGAAACAACACGCCACTGATAAGGCACAAGCGTTGCAATGTCTAGTCGATATCTTGGTCGAAGACCAATTGGTTACACCTGATTATATACAACGGTTGACCCTGCGCTAAAAAAAAAGTGCACAGTATTTAGGGCAAT
>NZ_JBIUAT010000039.1:0-20027 GCF_044547685.1 Acinetobacter sp. NPDC052428 | reverse complement strand
AACAAAGAAAGTTAAATCCTGTGCTTGACTCTTGTGGTTAAAAACAGGACATTTTAAATGGTTTATCGCATAGACATTTTAATTGGTGAATAACACAATCTTGTAACTCCAAAATAGAAATGTCCGGTTTCTCCAAAGTAAAAATGTCTGGTTTATGATGCGCATCAACATCCGAGATGGTACTTCAGGTCTGATGCATGCCAGCTGTGGTCAACAGGGTCATTGTCGCCATGACGATCTATTAAAATCAGAATACCTTGCCATTATTTCTGAACATTTGCTTAGCTTTGGTCCTACATTGGTGCATGAGAAGTAACGCTTGAAACGTTCATATCAGCTTAATTCAAAAAGGTTTTTATGTGCTGGATCACTTCTTCTGGTTTTTCGCCATGCAGCCAATGTCCTGTATTTTCGATCATTTCAATTTTTGCTTGAGAAAATTGCTCATCAATTGCTGCGAAGTGTTCCGGTTTTGAAATATAAAAAGAATTTCCACCACGCAGGAATAAAGCTGGCTGATTCATTTTTTCGAGGTTTTCCCAATCCATAATATCTGAATAATGATCAAATAAAGCCTGAACATTAAAGAGCCATTGTTCTTTATTAAAGGATTTTAATAAAAACTGAATTACCATTTCTTCATGAATGTATTCACGCATAATTTTTGCTGCCTCAAGTCGTGAAGCAACATTTGCTTGCTGTACTGCGAATAAAGCTTTAAAAATTTCAGTATGATGACTTTCATGATATTGGATCGGTGTGATATCCAGGACGATCAACTTTTCAGTTTGTACGCGGGCTAAATCAGCCAATTTCATGGCAATTTTTCCTCCCATAGAATGCCCTACTACTACGAACTTTTGAATATTTAAACTCGATAAAGTTTCTAGGACATCTTCAGCCATAAGTTGATAATTTAAGTCTGAGCTATGAGCAGAAAGACCATGATTGCGTACATCAATTTGAAGCACGGTTCTTTGCTCAGAAAAATATCGAGCTAGTACTCCTAAATTACTTAAACTACCGAATAAACCATGAATAAAGACCATTGGAGATAGCACTGACGTTTCGTGGTGTTGGAGTTGATAATTTAGGATCATTTGAGAATTCCGTGATTTCTGTATTTAACTGTTAATAGTGGGTTTATATTGGGAATTAATCAATTGTAAAATTTTTAAATAAAAAATTTTGCTTAGGCTATTTTATAGAAGTATATTTTGCTTAGGCTAAAAAAACTTAATCGATTCATAAGTTTTTAAAATTACGATTTAAGATCTGGATGGATATCTGGCTATAAATATGAACGAAGATGGTTAAATTGTGATGCAGACCAAATAAAATTAATGAAAACCTTAAAACTGGGATTTAATAACATGTAAAGCACTTTTAGGTCGGAGTGTTTCTTAAATTAACTCGCTGTGATTATCCAAATAGACTGAGGTAATTTAAATAATCTGCCTTAATATTTACTGCTCATAATTTATTAAAGATCGACCATTCATAAGTAGCTTATTAATCGACTTAATTCTGTTTAAAAATAATACGTTTTAAGACCAAATGAGTTACAGGCAGTAAATATCAGTATTATCAATTCCCCCTTCTCCCTTTCTTGAGAAAGTTGTTAAACTTATGTGTTGCTTAGGCTATTTTTAGCATCTTAAGATATTCAAGTTATTAGCTTAAATATCAGCGTACAATCACGCTATCCTACTTAAATCGTCCTGTTCAAGAAATTACAAAACTACGATTATTCATTTATTCTTATCAATGTATTAAAAACAGTGGATATATACCCGAGATATTAGATATTCACATCAAAATAAATTTAAATTAACTTAACAGATTTTTTATTACATGATATTCAGGAAATGGTCTTTCAGGTTTTAATATCTATAAAATCTGGTTGTGAAATAGACTTACCTACTTAATTTTTATTCCACTGCGAAAAACTTTCAAGATAGAAAAGTATTTTATAATTTATTCTACATTCCTATTTTTACAAAATACGCTTGTGGTCATTCCAGATTGAGTCAAACTTTGATCCTGCCTCTTAAGAAAACTTTTGGCGACCATGACCATCGTGGGCGCCATATCCAGACTGCTGTTTTCTTCGGACACCTTTTGAATATCCTGATAGGCTTTCAGTCGTTTGCAGAAAGCCTGACGTTGAGTTTGGGCATCTACCTTTTGATCATCTTCATCTAAAATATGCTTGGTTTCATTCACGATTTTAGTCTGAGCTGAAATAAACTCGTCATAGGCACTTTGTGAAAGCGGCTCTGCGAAGACCATGCTATTCAGTCCTAATAATAATCCAGCACAAATGAAAGATGATTTTTTTAGCATTTAAATTTCTTCTTTCCAGACATCTTCATAATCATCGGCATCAATCATGAAACGAAAACCTGTTTCCAGAGCCAGATACGGTAAAACTTCTGGTGCGATGTCCTGTAATTCACGTACTGTCATGGTTTCGAAAGCCTCTTCACTTGAAGGTTCTCCACCATAAATGTACCAGCTGATATTTTCAGCCGTTTCAGGCTTTTTACGGATGCCAACAATCGGATCCTGCTTTAAGGTATGTACGGCCACCGCAACAACATCATCACCCGTGACTTCAACATAAGCCGAGCCTACTTCTTCACAAAGTAGCTTTTGCTCTGCGATCAGTTCTTGTAAAGGTGATAGGTTTTGCGTGTTTTTCGACATTCGGTCTTACTCATCAATTTTCATTAGCGCGCTATTTTAACTTAATTTTAATGAAGCTGATTGGGATTTCATCGAGATCTAAAAAATATCTGCCCTTAAACCGTGTTAAGCGCAGATATGGATCTCAACTTATTGGAAGACTTTAAAGCGCTCTTCATCCGCGAGATAATCTTTGGCACGTGGCTCGCCTTCTATCGAACCAAATACCAACTGTGCACGCAACTTCCAGTTCGATGGAATGTCCCATTCCGCATGAACTTGCTCATCCACGATCGGATTGTAGTGCTGCAATGATGCGCCCAGCCCTTCTGTGTGCAATGCTGTCCATGTTGCAAATTGTGCGATCGCAGTCGAATGCTCTGCCCAGATTGGGAAGTTATCAGCATAAGATGGGAATTGTTCCTGTAAGCCTTCTACAACTGTGTGATCTTCAAAAAATAAAACAGTGCCTACCCCCGCAGCAAAACTTGCCATTTTTGCTGTGGTTTTTGCAGCGCTTTCTTCATCTTTGGCATAGCTTTTTAATTTATCTGCGACGAAGCCCCAAAACTTTTCATGTTCTGAATTGAATAAAATGACGGCGCGTGAAGACTGAGAATTGAAAGAAGATGGGCTCTGCTTAATTGCAGTCTGAATCAAATCAGTTAGACGTTCAGGAGATTGTTCAACATTCTTAGCAATGGCATAAATAGTACGGCGTTTAGTAATTAAATCTAAAAACTGATTCGACATTTTTGAAAATCCTGGGATATATCTTCGGGAAAATTTGAACCTTCAGCTATTTTTGTGAAGGATAGCTAATCAATGTGGCTTTTACCTTATCTTAAGATAAAGCCTATATACCTTAAAAAATAATAGACTGAATTACTAGGCTATTTAATTGATATTTTTATATATTTTTTAGCTAAAAATGATCATTTTCATCTATTTTTTGAACAATCGTTAAAACTACTGCCCTATGAGAGAGCCCGACGCTAAACGATGGTTCAACATGCGCTATTACTGAGCAAAATTTTAAGAAAAAGACGTTCAATGACTACACTCAATATTGCTTAGGCTATTCTAAGAGATAGCACATCATGAAATAAATCTCATATTGCAGATAAAATTAATCCCCCCAAAATTGGAGAATTAATTTTATAAATAAAAGCTAAAAACCCAGTTTAAAACTTCGCGTTTAACACCTGAGCAGATACTTTAGTCTTCCACAGCTCACGTAAAATCGGTAAATAGAATTTCTCACCGAGCTCAACCAGCTCTGCATCAATCAGAGCATGCATCTCATGCATAAACAGATAATCCAGTTCAACTGTAGTCAGTTTAGTCTGCTGCTTTTGATAGTCTTTGCGTTTCTGTTGGGCTTGTTTAACCAGACGATCCGCAAATGCTTTATCTTTAAACTGGGTAATCGCTTTCAAACGCAGTTCGATAATACCCCATCCGGTTAAGAACATCTGGAAGGTCTCAAAATCTTCGCTGGTCGATTCCCAAGACATTTCTTCCAGATTTTCATTATCCGGGAGTACAGGTAAAAGAAGTTCCATCACACTCGGGAAAATCTTTTTGAAATTCAAAATAAATTTAACAGGATGCTCACCTGGATAATCCTTGAATTGCACCTTTCTTTGAACATCTGTTAAATAAATATCAAGCATAAAACAATCATCAGTGGTTAATCTCATCTAGCACTATTGTACGCAACTCTACCTGAGATAAAAACCACTGCTGACTATTCCATGATAAAACAGGCGGAAAGATTGAAAATAAAAGCGCTGCAGCCCTTATTTGGCATTCGGTGAGACCATCTGTTCAGGACGCACTACTTCATCAAACTGTTCAGCAGTGACTAAACCCAGTTCAACAGCCACCTGTTTTAAGGTTTTTCCTTCCTTATAGGCTGTTTTGGCAACCTTGGCTGCATTCTCATAACCAATCACCGGATTCAATGCTGTGACCAGCATTAAAGAATCATGCAGGAAATGTTCAATTTTCTCATGATTCGGCTCAATGCCTACGGCGCAATGATCATTAAAACTGTTACACGCATCGCCTAAAAGCTGGATGGATTGCAGCAGGTTATAGGCAATGACCGGCATAAACACATTCAGCTCAAAATTCCCTGATGCACCTGCCACGTTAATGGTGGTGTCATTGCCGAGAACTTGCGCCACGACCATGGTCATCGCTTCACTTTGCGTCGGGTTCACCTTACCCGGCATGATGCTAGAACCCGGTTCATTTTCAGGTATACGCAATTCACCAAAACCACAACGTGGCCCGCTGGCCAGCCAACGAATATCATTGGCAATCTTATTCAGACTAACCGCTAAAGTCTTTAATGCACCAGACGCGAATACCGCAGCATCACGGCCTGCCAACGCTTCAAATTTGTTTGGCGCAGTCACAAATGGCAATCCAGTTGACTGTCCCAGAACTTTAGCAGACTGAACAGCATAATCAGGATGAGCATTTAGACCGGTACCAACCGCTGTACCGCCTAATGGCAATTCATATAAGCCAACTAAGGCCTGTTCTAGACGAAGAAGTCCATGATCAAGTTGAGAGACATAACCGCTGAATTCCTGCCCCAAGGTTAAAGGCGTAGCATCTTGTAGGTGTGTCCGGCCAATTTTTACAATATCGGCAAAATCCTGAGATTTGGCATATAAAGTATTGCGCAAGCGTGTGACTGCCGGAATTAACAGTTCATTGATCTGCAAGCTCGCAGCCACATGAATCGCCGTCGGAAATGAATCATTGGTAGATTGGGCACGATTGACATGATCATTCGGATGAACCGGTTTTTGTGCTCCTAAATGATTGCCCAGTTTCTGGTTGGCAATATTGGCAATCACCTCATTACAGTTCATATTGCTTTGCGTACCTGAACCGGTTTGCCAGACCACCAGTGGAAATTGACTGTCCCATTTCCCGCTGATGACTTCATCTGCCGCATCTACAATGTAGCGTGACAGTTCTTGGGAAATCTGGTTCAGCTCGGCATTGGTTAAGGCCGCAGCTTTTTTGACGAGTCCCATGGCACGAATCATTGGCCGTGGCAAACGCTCATTTCCAATTTTGAAATTTTGCAAGCTACGCTGAGTCTGAGCGCCCCATAAAGCCTCGCTCGGTACAGTCACTTCTCCCATCGTGTCATGTTCAATACGTGTTTGCATGTTCAACCTCAATTCTTCTTGCCTGTTACTAATCTTAGGAATTTCAATATGAATGATTTAATCTATTGATTTAAAGTAATCGATCACAGCAATCATGTAAATGATAATTATTATCAAATATAGCTAAATACTTTTAATTACTGCCCTCTGAGCATATTCTGATAAAACAACCATTCATCCTCAAGCATCTTTCTGAGTGATCGCTGAGGTTGCCAATGTAGAATATTTCGCGCCTTTTCAATGTTCGCCCCCAATTGATCCATTTCCGCATGGGGATATGGTAAAGCATCCATGGTTTTGATTGCAGATTGAGTCACTTCAGCCAGTTGATCTAGCAAATCCTGTATGGAAATCAATTCACCAGCAATATTAAAGGCTTCACATTTTAATTCCTGCTGTTGTGACAGCCATTGCAAGGAATTGATCACGGCATCACAACAGTCTGCGACATGCAGAAAACTGCGTTCTACTGTGCCATCCGCAGTATGGGCCTGACGGCGTAATTCCAGATATTCACGTTGCTGTGCAGCGACCTGCATCGCCAAAGGCAAAATATTTTTTGGCAAAGGTGGCACTGCTTCGCCCAGTACACCGTGTTCAAAGGCACCTGCGATATTGGAAAGACGTAGGATTGCAATCCGCCATTCATTGTCAGTTTTGGCAGTATCGCGAATAATTTCCTCAACCATCTGTTGCGATTTGATATAGGGATTCGGATAGATATAGTTAAAAGGCAGATCTTCGCTTAAATCTGTGCCAGATTGTCCATATACCGCCAGACTGGATAAATGTACCAGATGACGCACTCCGGTACGTTGCATGGCACGCATGAGACTCATAATACAGCTGACATTATCATTATAATATTCAAGTGGTTTTAATACTGATTCTTCCAGTGACTTAAAACTTGCGGTATGTACCACAGCCTGAATCGAATGCTGCTCAAAGACTTTGTTCAATGCTGGCGTATTGCGAATATCAATTTTGATAAAAGGTACATACATACCAGAAATAAATTCGAGGCGCTCCAGAGTCTGTAAGTTAGCATTGGCCAAATTATCGACCACAATGACCTCTAGTCCTTGTGCTAACAGACTTAAAGCAATATGTGAGCCTAAAAAGCCTAATCCACCCGTCACTAAAATCATTTATACTACCTACTTTCTGATGAAGCTAAGATCAATCTGTTGCTATTGATCAAGCCTGTAGTGAATTTCGATGAGCACCTTAATTCTTGTTACCTCCGCACCGACTTCCATTTATGCCTGGCATGCCCTGGGTTTGGCTCAGGCCTTGCAAGATAAACAGGAAGCATTCCGTGTATTCTTCTATCAGGACGGCGTATCGGTCGCAAATGCACTGCAATGGGTACCCGACGATCAACGTCATCTTACACATGCATGGCAAGCGCTACAGATTCGCCTCCCGGTCTGTGTAAGTGCAGCATTGGCACGTGGAATTACAGATCTGGACAATGCTCGACGTCACAATATTCAGCAGCATAATCTGGCAGATGCCTTTGAATTGGTCGGTTTAGGTGAACTTGCCGATGCTGTTCAGTCCTCACAACGTCTCATTCAATTCTAGATGTTTCATTTTTTAGAATGTGTTGCTTTTCCAAGGAATCTTGTGTGAAATCTGTACTTGTTATATTAACCCAAGCCAATCTGACCAGTCTGCAGGTGCATGAAAGCCTATCGGCTACGATGGTCCTGGCAACTTTTGGCGCAGAAGTTAAAGTCCTGCTACAAAGTGCTGCCCTCAGTTTGCTGCATTCAGACCTGCAATTTGACCAGGTGCATCATGCATTCAAACTGGCATCAAATATGGTCGACAGTTTCGAGTTTTATGATCTCACTCCGATTCTGATTGAGAAAAAAAACCAGCATTCCTCATTTGTGGCACAGAGCGAACAAGAAATCGAATTTATTGAGCTTAATTCTGAATTTATTCAAAGCTTTGATCATGTGATGTATTGGTAAGGAACAAGGATATAAAAATGTCAAATCACACACTTTATCTGATCCAATCCAGCTATTCGGCAACAGCGCAGATCCTAGAGCAACTGGCTCAAACTTATACAATGGGTGATCAGGTCGTGCTGATGGGTGAAGCGGTTTTGCTGCTAGAGCATTCATTTCTTCAAAGCTTGCCGAAAATTCACATACTGAAAAATGATGCGGAGTTATTAGTACAGCCTTTGCCTGATCAGATAAAGCTTTTGAATTATGCGGATTTTGCAGATCTTTGCCTCGAGTTTAATCGCTGCATTTCAATGAAATAATAAATGAGTTAGATATGAATTTAGAATTGGATCAAGATGGCCATCTGGTTGACTATACCATCTGGAATGAAGAAGTCGCTCAAGTGCTGGCCGATAGTCTGGAACTGAGCTTAACTCCTTGGCATTTTGAAATTCTGCAAGCGGTACGTCAGTTCTATCAGCAGTTTGGTCATTCACCAGCAACACGACCACTGATTAAATTTTTAATGAAAACTGTCAGTGCCGATATCAATAATGCCATGCTTCAAGAAAAGTTTAATACTGGTCTGGTGGCCCGTCACTTAAGCCGTTTGGCTGGTGTACCCAAGCCTGCAAATTGTTTATAAAGATACTTAGCTTTCTAAAGTGTGTATTTAAAGGCCCAAATCATTTTTTGGGCTTTTTTATGAGAGCAATTTTCAAACCGAGAATAATGAAGATACAGCTGGATCTAATTCGTTAAATTTGGGTTTGCTCTAATACTCGCAATGCCCGATGCAATTCATGATCCATTTCAGGCAGAACTTTAATCAGAAACTCAATTTGTGCTTTCGCTTCGGCCTTGCTCACCAGTTGAGCCTCTACCAGCTTTTGCTGCTGAGTGATCAATAAACTGACTTGTTGAGGATCTGGTCGTTGTCCCTCACTTAAAGCGTTAATGATCTGAGTAAAATCGAGATATAACTGTTCTTGTTGCTTTGATAATTCGCTTTGCTTTGCAACCGTATCGTTCTGTTCCTTCTTCATAGTTTGACTATTTTTAGGAGAGTTGACAGAGATATAACTTGCCGATTTTTCAGCTGACAGGACCGAATCAGAATGGGTCTGATCAGTAAAATTCGTCCGATAGATTTCTTGTCGTACCTGATAGCCAATGCCAACTAAGGTCCCAAACAAGAGCAATCCGATCATCACATAGAACAGAATTGTTTTATCATTCATTTTTATGTCCTCAGCTCAACAAAGACAGCCTTTATTAAAAAGCTGTCTTTTTCGCTAATCGACGATTGACTACGGCGTTGCCCAGTCTGCTGGTGCATATCCAATCCGGACGCGTTGTGGATGATTTCCTACAGGCACACTCAGCACTTTATTGCCTGTGGCAAAATCAATCACTGTGACCACATCGGTTTCACTTTCTGAAATCACACAGCTACGACCATCCGGGCTTCGTGTTGCCCAATAAGGTTTACCTGCAGAAATCAGTTTCCCGGCAGTCAGCGTCTTGCGATCTACAATCGTAGCGTAGTTATCCATGGTACCAGCGACACAGAGCTTTTCACCATCAGCACTGATTGATAGGCCATGATGACGCGAATCATTGACCCATTTTGTCCGATCTTTCGGAATACTGTCGCTGCCCGGAAGCTGTCCGATTCGTGTCACCTTATTCTGATTCAGGTCGTATTCAATAAGGCCATTAAAAAATGAAACCTGCGCATACAGTTTGCTTTCATCTTTACTAAACACCATTGGTCGTACTGAATTGGATAAATCCTTACGGCCAAATGCATCCAGTGCGGGTCTGAAATCAATTTTCTTGAGTACTTTATGGGTATTGGCATCGGCGATGGTGATATAGCGTTTTCCTTTGGTAAAGTCCTGCCACTGTGCATCCATCGAGGTTTCGACATTTCCGATAGCAGAGTTCAGGATCTTGTTGCCGCTATCAAAATAAATATTTTCATGCGGTTTATCGCCCGTGCTAAAACGGCCTAATTCTTTACCGGTATGGATATCCAGCACATGCACAACATTGCCTGAAGATGCCGATACGGCAACGCGCTGGCCATCTGGAGAAACCGCCATATGGTCGGCACGGAAGCCTTCCACCGGTGTCCGCCAGTTAATCTTACCGGTTTTGATATTAATCGACACCACATCGGCAAAACTTGGGCGCGATGCAACCACTGATTGACCATCTGGGGTTGAGTACATGTCATCGACCAGCTGGTCATTACCCTCACCAGCTGTGGCCTGAATATAGGTATAGGCAATCAGCTTGATTGGATTCAGGTGAATTTCCTTCAGGCGCTCTTTACGATCAGGGATCATGTTAATCACGCCAATTTTGCCAAAATCACCCGATGGACGAATTACGGTTACCGTGCCATCCCAGTTATTTCCAACAAAGAAAACCTGCTGTGAATTAGCCGGTGCAGTTGAAGGTGGAGAGGCGGCCTGTACACTAGGTAATGCTGATAGCATAGCTATCGCAGATAATGTCAGACAGAAGCGTGGCCATTTTTTATTTTGAATGTTCATCCATTATGCTCCGCATAATAATTTATATTTTTGTTTTCATTCCTTGTTGTATACACAGTCAGGCTGTGTTTTAACTCATCTAATATACAAACGTATAAAAAGATTTTCTGTTATTTCCGACCAAAAAATCTGAAGCTGGTTTTAATCTCCTGATTCAGATCCTATAAATTTAAATTAGCATCGTGCCTTGTTATGTATCCAGCACATCGACAAAAGTTGCATTGAGCACTTTGGCAAGATCAGCCGGTTTCAGTCCGATATCCAACCCTCTTTTACCGCCACTGACATAGATTTTATCCAGCTGTTCTGCACTGGCGTCAATCACGGTTTTTAAGCGTTTCTTCTGGCCAATCTGACTGATGCCACCCACCAGATAACCGGTCAGACGCTCCGCATGTTTCGGATCGGCCATTTGTAATTTTTTACAGCCCACCGCATGGGCCACTTTCTTTAAATTCAGTTGATGATGCACCGGCAACACCGCAACAAAATACTGCTTCTCATCAGTGACCAATAAAGTCTTAAAGACTTCCTCGACAGAAAGTCCGAGTTTTTCAGCAGCCTCCAAGCCAAAACTTTTGGCATTGGCATCATGTTCATACTCATGCAGGCTATATTCAATTTTTTGGGCTTTTAATAATTTACAGGCAGGTGTCATAGAAATTCTTGTGCGAGACGAATTACATAATTATATAAAGATTAGCGATAGATGTTAATTTTCAGGCGTCATAGTAAGCACAATTTTTCTGGATATGCCTTACTGAATCGATTTAAAGCTGCAAAAAACCAAGATTGGAAGCTAAGCTTAGTTTAAACGCGCCATTTTTAAAGCATAACGCTTGGTGTTTAAGTCATGTATTCACTTTGACGTGATGTTTTGAGCTTTTCTGCACAGACATGCATGCTCAAAATAGCAGCGAAAGTATGCATTTTTGCCACTGTATATACATTTCGCAACGATCTAATGCTGTCTATATATTCTCTCAATATGAACATATTCGTCACTCCATCTGGATATACAGAATCAGACTAGAAGTACCGTGAACAAGCCTGTATTCAAGAAAATTAAATCCAAACCGTGGTGAAAACTTCAAGGTTTAAAAATAAGGAACTAGCTAAATCTTACAAATAGAATACGTATAGTAAAATATAGAAAATTATAATTAACCCACTATTTTGTTTAATATTTTTAAAATTAAATAGAATAAAACACTAGCTTACTAAGGCACATCGAGATCAACAAAGGTAAATTTATAATTTCTTTTTTAAACTTTTCGTAGTCAATACATAAGGCAATTTAAAGCGGAGATTCAGGTCAGCTCCCTCCTTGCTCAAGGTGAAAGTATGAAAATATAACCAAAACAAAGGCTTTAGCGTTAACATGAAGACACAGTTACACAAAGGATATTAACTGTTTTTGCCAATTGGGTTTACAATAAAAAAACTCCAGATTCCCGGTGAATTGTAATTTTTTAACATTGCCAAATCCTTGCAAAGTTTTCATTATAGCGCCACTGTTTGCCATATGCTTTCTACGTCAATTCAAAGAAATTATAAATCGCAATGTAGAAAATCATGCAATAATAAGCAGAGTTTGCAGACATCTTGCAAACAAAACCCGATACTTTTTAATTGGAGCATGCTGGATGAGTTCGACCATTTTGGTTATTCATGGACCGAATTTAAACTTGCTTGGAAAGCGCGAACCAGAAGTTTATGGTCACCTTAGTCTTGACGATATTAATCAGCAGCTGATTGCTCAGGCTCAACAAGCTACATTACAACTTGATACCTTCCAAAGCAACTGGGAAGGTGCCATCGTTGACCGCATTCATCAAGCCCAGCAAGACGGCGTTCAATATATCATTATTAATCCGGCAGCATTGACCCATACCTCTGTTGCGGTTCGCGATGCCCTTCTTGGCGTCGCAATTCCTTTCATTGAAGTCCATCTGTCTAATGTGCATGCACGTGAGGCATTCCGACATCATTCGTACTTGTCCGATAAAGCAATCGGCGTGATCTGTGGTCTAGGTGCAAAAGGCTATGCTGCTGCCCTCGACTATGTCATTGCAAAAATACAATCTTCTACACAATCTTAATTAGGAATACTGTCTCATGGATATCCGTAAAATCAAGAAACTCATCGACTTGATGATTGAATCTGACTTACAGGCGATCGAAGTTAAAGAAGGCGATCAATCGATTGCATTAACTCGTCGTAATCCAGTGGTTGCAGCAGCTGTTCCTGCGATGCCTGCACCTGCAGCTGAAGTACCTGCGGCGAAATCTCCTCGCGGTGCAGTTGAAACCTCTCCAATGGTGGGTGTGTTCTATGCTGCACCAAGTCCAGGCGAAGCAACTTTTGTTAAAGTCGGTCAAACCGTTTCTGCTGGTGATACGCTGGGTATTATCGAAGCAATGAAAATCATGAACCCGATTGAAGCAACTCAAAGCGGTGTGATTGAAGAAATTCTGGTGAAAAATGGTGAAGTGATTCAATTCGGTCAACCACTTTTCCGCTACCGCGCTTAATCACCCCGGGGATTTATAATGTTGCAAAAAGTTTTAATTGCAAACCGTGGTGAAATTGCGTTACGCATCACCCGTGCTTGCAGAACTTTAGGGATCAAAACTGTAGGTGTCTATTCTGACGCAGACAAGGACCTGATGCATTTACGTTTCTGTGATGAAGCAGTATGTATCGGCCCTGGTGCGAGCAGTGACAGCTACCTGAATATTCCTGCGATTATTACAGCTGCTGAAATTACCGGCGCAGATGCCATCCATCCTGGTTATGGATTCCTCGCTGAAAATGCAGAGTTTGCAGAAATCGTAGAAAATTCTGGTTTTATCTTTATTGGTCCACGTCCGGAACATATTCGTTTAATGGGGAACAAGGTTTCTGCCATTATTGCCATGAAAAAAGCTGGTGTACCAACAGTACCAGGCTGCGACCATGCTGTAACGATTCACAATGCGATGGCTGAAGCGAAAGAGATCGGTTTTCCACTGATTGTAAAAGCTGCTTCTGGCGGTGGTGGTCGTGGTATGCGTATCGTAGAAAATGTCGATACCCTGCTGGAATCTGTTCAGGCTGCACAGCGTGATGCGGAAATGTGGTTTGGTGATGATACGGTCTATATGGAACGTTTCCTGCAAAAGCCACGTCACGTCGAAGTGCAAGTACTCGCTGATGGTAATGGCCATGCGATTCATCTGTATGATCGTGACTGTTCACTACAGCGTCGCCATCAAAAAGTACTGGAGGAAGCGCCTGCGCCAAACTTACCAGAGCAAGCACGTGCTGATATTCTAGAAGCCTGTGTCAATGCCTGTAAATTGATGCAATATCGTGGTGCAGGTACATTCGAATTCCTGTTTGAAGATGATGAGTTCTTCTTCATTGAAATGAATACGCGTGTTCAGGTTGAGCATCCGGTGACTGAAATGGTCACGGGGATCGATATTATCGAACAGCAATTGCGTATTGCTGGCGGCTTAGGTCTCGATATTCAGCAAGAAGACGTCAAGGTTTTAGGACATGCGATTGAGTGCCGTATTAACGCAGAAGATCCATCGACCTTCCTGCCTTCACCAGGCAAGATTGACAACTTCTATGCACCAGGCGGCGCAGGTATCCGTTTAGATTCGCATGTTTATCCAGGCTACAGCATTCCACCGTATTATGATTCGATGATTGCCAAACTGATTTCGCATGGTAAGGATCGTGAAACTTCTATTTCTCGAATGAGAAATGCTTTGGAAGAAATGATTTTGACTGGCGTTAAAACCAATATTCCTTTGCATAAAGATTTAATCCTTCAGGATAAAAACTTCTGCAAACAGGCAATGGATATTCATTATCTGGAAAAACATTTGTTAAAGCAGCTTGAAGGTGCTGAAGACAAAGCTTAAATCAAAGCTCATAAAAAAACCGCTGTCATTCAGCGGTTTTTTATTGTTTGCAATTTAAGGCAATACGCGTCTGAGCACGGCAAAACATTGCTCGGCTTTTTCATTGGCACAGAAGTTAATGGTATAAGGGTTTTGCCATTTGACAAAATACTGCGAAATTTCACCAGACTGATCCACTTGATTGCCTGAACAGTCTTTTTCATTATTGTCGTATTTTACTTGCAGAATCAGCGCTGGAATCTGCTGCGAAGGATCCTGTGCCGGCTGATAGTCATACAGCCCTGACGTCCACTCGTCGCCACTTTTAATCACCACATTATTATTGCCTTTAAAATTATAATATTCGATACATTTTTTATTATTCGGGATTTCCATTCCCCACAATCCGACAATTTCCGGACGGGTTTTCACAGTAAATGTATTTGGGATTTCAGCAGCTTTAGCAGGAGCATTTGCTGGTTTTTTATTTTCTGTCGCCATTAGCCAAGGTGAGCTCATGAGTAAGATAAGGCTAAGACATATTTTTTTCATATTTACCGGCATCTTGTTAACAATTGATTCTAAATTATCATATTTTTTGGGATCGTGTCCCGCTCTAACGCAATTTCAATACAGAGTCAGAAATTATTTATCACATTGTTTAAAAAGATGGATTTCCTTTCTGACTTTTTTTGTATATATTTCGTATATAAGAATCTTAATAGTTCGTATTAATAACAGATTAATCAAACAATAAAATTATATTTTGGGTCAAACTTAGTTGCTGAACAAAGTGATCATTCACACTTAAAAATTTGAATAGGATTTTAAATTTGCAATTAGCTCGAATAACAGAACAACAATTAAATCATGAAACCTATGCTTATTTTGTCATTGTTTTCGCTGTTTTAGTCTGTTGTTTTATTGGGATCGCAACCAGACCGATTGAGTACCTGGCCTTATTGTGGCCGGCCAATGCTGCCTTGTTAGCCCTGTTCTTACGCTTTCCACATTTAAATAATCTGGGAGGTTGGCTCGGTGCATTCAGTGCTTTTATGTTTGCAGATCTGGTCACCGGAAACAGCCTATTACAAAGCCTGTTTCTTACCCTGTCTAATCTGATCAGCACTATTGTCTCGATATTTTTTATTCGATATTTCAAGATTAATTACAAATACTATAATACCGGTTATACCTTCGTTCATTTATTTGGCATCTTCGCTTTTGCCGGCTGTCTGGCCAGTGCGGCTTTTGCAGTTCTCACCTTGCCCAATCTACCCAATTCATTCATGACCAAAGAAAATTTATGGATTGATTTTGGTCTGTGGTGGACCGGTGAAATGGTGAATTATATTGTGTTTCTCCCTTTAATCTTGGCATTCCCAAGAATAAAAGACATGCAATACTTATTTAAAAACCGTCGTCAAAAACGTAATTACTTCAGCTATTTTTTACCTGCATCTTCAGTCGTGGCCTGTCTCATCATTACCAATATTTTTGCAGGCCCGGGCGCAATGCTCTACCCTCTGGCTGCACTGATCTGGGCTGCATTGACCTATCGTCTGTTTACTATGACCATGATCAACGCTTTTGTGATTATCCTGACCTATTACAGCCTGACGCAGTTTTACGCCACCAATCACACCATCCTGGCAGATTCTACGATTTATATTTCACTCCGGATCGGGCTGTTTATGCTGGCCTTATCTCCGCTCATCCTGTGTATTATCAGCCAAAACCGCAATGAGCTGTTTAAACGGGTCTTGTATCTGGCCAATCACGACAGTCTGACCCGCACCATGAATCGTCATTTTTTCTTTCAAAAAGGTGAATATTTACTGCAATATGCCAAGACGATGGAATTTTCAGTGATCATGCTGGATATTGATTATTTCAAACGCCTGAACGATCATTTTGGCCATAATGTCGGTGATAAAGTCTTGCAACACTTTGCGCAGATTGTACGTAACAATTTGCGTGCACAAGATCTGTTTGCACGGATTGGTGGAGAAGAATTTGTACTGCTACTCTGGAATACCGAACCATCAGAAGCACGTCTTATTGCAGAACGGATTCGTGATCTAGTGGAAAAAACCCCGATGCATCAATCAGATGGCTCGTCCCTGTATATTACCGTGAGTGTGGGCATCACCCATCAAAATGAACCCAACTCCCAAGATCTGCAAAACCTGATTAATATTGCAGACCAAGCCTTGTATCAGGCCAAACATCGTGGGCGAAATCAGGTGGCGCTTGCATCTTGAGCCTAAATGATCTACAACCTTGAAGCAGCAACACTAGGGAATGGCAATGAAATTTGAAGAATATCTGCAATATGACGGTTTAGGACTGGCTGATCTGGTCGCCAATAAACAAGTACATTCAAGTGAACTTTTATCTGCTGCACTAGAGCGTAGCTCAATTGCCAATCCCGAGCTGAATGCAATTATTATTCCGATGCATGAGCATGCATTGAAACGGAGCCAGCAAAATCTGTCCGGACCTTTTGCCGGTGTGCCTTTTCTGGTTAAAGACCTGTTTCAGGAATATGCCGGTTATCCAACTTCTTATGGTTGTCAGGGCTTAAAACGGATTGGTTATATCGCCGAGACCAATGCCGAGATTGTCAATCGCTGGGAAAAAGCCGGGATTGTGACTTTTGGACGTACCAATACCCCTGAATTTGGGATTAAAGGTATTACTGAACCTGATGCCTGGGGCAGCTGTAAAAATCCGTGGAATTTACAGCATAATAGTGGCGGCTCATCAGGTGGATCAGCCTCTGCCGTGGCTGCCGGAATTGTACCAATTGCGGGTGCTGGTGATGGTGGCGGCTCGATACGTATCCCCGCTTCCTATTGCGGCCTGTTTGGCCTGAAACCGAGTCGTGGCCGCACGCCTTGGGGACCACAAATGAGCGAAGCCATGCATGGCGCCGCGATTCAGCATGTACTGACCAAAACGGTACGTGACAGTGCGGCGATGCTAGACGCCACTCATGGTGAAGATCACAGTTCACTGTTTAAGATTCAACGTCCTCAGCATCATTATCTGGATGTGATTCAGCAACCGCCAAAAAAACTGAAAATTGCGTTTAGCACTTATTCTACGATTGGCACACCTGTTTCCCAGGATGCCATTAAAGCCATTGAAAAAACAGCCAAATTGCTAGAATCTTTGGGCCATGAGGTGGTCGAAGACCGCCCAGCCATTGATGGAATGCAACTGGCCAAGGATTTTATTACCACCTGGTTTAGCCAATTTTCATTTATGCTGGATGAAATCCAGAAAGGCTATCCGTCTAAAACAAATGATTTTGAATTGGACTCTTTAGCACTGGCAGCTTTTGGGGCCAAAACCAGCGCGATTGATTATATCCAGAACCTGAATAACTGGGGTCAATATGTAACCCAGATGAATCATTTCTTTGATGATTATGATCTGTATCTGACTCCTGCCACGGCGACAGTGGCGCCAAAAAATGGTGAGGTCAAAACACCAAACTGGCAGAAACCGATTCTTAAAGCTTTATTGAAACTGAATAAAGCGCATTTACTGGCGCAAGGTAAACTGGTCGACCAGATTGTGAAAGAAAATCTGAAATGGGTGCCTTTTACCCAGTTGGCCAATATTACCGGACTCCCGGCGATGTCTGTACCGCTGTACTGGAATGAACAAAACCTGCCGCTCGGTTCACAGTTTATTGCGCCGTTTGCCCGTGAAGATCTCCTGCTACAATTGGCAGCTCAATTGGAACAAGCTCAACCGTGGTTTGGGCAATATTCCAAGATCCGTATTTAATGTTGAGATGATATTTTCAAGCCTGTTTTTGCAGTTCGACTTTATTCGGCAATCCGAAAATCAGTAACAAGCCAAGCAAGGTCGATGCTGCAGCAGCGATAAAGATAGATGTGCCGCCGACTTGATCCCAATAATGCCCAGCCAGAATACTGCCACTTGCCACGCCAATGCCCCACATGGTGCTATAGAGCGCTTGTCCACGTCCTTGCTGCCCTGCAGAGAAGTTCTGGAATATCACCCGCATTGCAATCATATGAAATAAACCGAAACTTAAAGCATGAATCGTTTGAGCAAAAAACTGTGCCATAAATGAAGCAGGAAAGACTCCGACGATGAACCATCTTAATCCTGTCATTAACAAGCATAGCGTGACCAGATGACGCCATGACCACCGTGTCAGAAAGAACGTCGCATAGGCAAACATGATTATTTCCGCAATGACCCCGACTGACCAGAGCAGCCCGATCTGACTGGTGCTAAATCCCGCCTGACTGAGATAATTGCTATAAAAACTATAAAATGGCGCGTGTGAAAATAGCAGAATCAATTCAATCAGGAAAAAGCTATACACCACTGGGCGTTTGAATATTGGCCATAAGGGTTCGAGCTGTTTCTGTGCGGTAGGTGCTGTCGTGGGCTCTTTAATGGTAAATGACCAGAGAAAGGCCAGAAATGAAATACACAGCAACAAGACGGGTAACATACTGATGCTAATAATTTCAAAGACGGCGCCCAAGCAGAATACACCGATAATAAAGCCGACTGATCCCCATTTTCGTACTTTACCATAGAGTTCTGCTCTTTTTTCCCCGAGCCAGAATAAAGTCACGCCTTCAAACTGAGCCAGAATAGCATTCTGAAAGAAACTGAAAATCAGCATCAATAAAGCTACAGATTGAAAGCTATTGGGAATGATAAAAATCATGAACCAGATACAGGCTTCCATCCAGGTGGCAATACGCACCAGCAGCATGCGTTTACCGGATTTGTCTGCAATCCACCCCCAGATCAACGGCGCAAAGAATCGGGTAACAATCGCAATAGAAGATAAAATGCCGATTTCCTGATAATTGAAGCCTTGATCTTCAAGATACAGACTCCAAAAAGGCATGAACGCCCCGACAATCGCATAGTAAAAAAAGTAAAATCCACTGAGTCTATGCTGGATTGCTAGAACTGGCATTGATTTATATATCCTAATATTTTCAAAATGTTAAACTCAATCAATTTCTATAGCACTGTATTCGACAACTCTTGATTTTGCTACGAGCATCTCGTATTAGTCTAAAAATAAATTTACATAAGTTTATGAATAAATTTTACTAAAGCAAAAAACCCTTTGCTGAGTTAAATCAAAGTAAGAACATAAATCGGCTTCTATATTGAGCACACGATAAAGGGCGGAAACGTTTTTAGGAAGGAGTTGGATGAACTTTAAATCTGAAGATCAATAATTACACAGACATTACAATTATTTTATGGCTAAAGTATGTCCAAAGAATTTTCAGATCATAGGCTAAAAAATTAAAACGAACTCTAGCTTTATAGCAAGGAGAAAATCAATGCCTAACTTTATAAGACCTCTATACTCAGGTCTAGTCTTCCTCCCTCTAATGGCAATAAGTATTTATAGTGCTGCATATGCTAACGCTTCCCCTATAGCATCTAACTCTTCAAAAGATAATATTCATCCCAATATAGATCATCATTTAAGTGAAAGTCTTTATCCTGATGAAGCAACCATATCTGAAAAAATCGCAGATATCATTGAGCTATTGAACCGTACCGGGTTTGTCGGAGAGTCAATATTCTGAGAGACTATCCCGATGACAAAATTAAAATATACCCCTGAAATCAGAGAAAGAGCGGTTCAATTATTGATTGAATCTGAAAAAGATTATCCTTCTACTTGGGCT
>NZ_JBIUAT010000038.1:0-22599 GCF_044547685.1 Acinetobacter sp. NPDC052428 | reverse complement strand
AGCCTTCTTGTTTGGGCGGCTTTTTCGGCATTAATGGCATCGATCTTATTTTGCTCTAATCTTTTTTGGTTGGTAATCTCAGCCTGTTTCAATCTCTCAGCAGCAGCCTTATTGCTCTGATGCATAAAATAAAGCATGCCAGAAGCAAGAATCACGAGAGCTATAAGCAAATATTTCACTCCTATCTCTCCCACTCAATCTTATAGATCTGGCCATCCACCACGGTGATAGTGTATTTCTGACCATTTACAGTGTAGCGATATGAAGATGCTTTATGTGGCCATCCTTTGCGGTCATGAATAACATGCTTATAAGAAGATTCGGGTTCACCCAATACATCAAACATTTGCCCCAGTGAAGAACCGGGTTTCACATAGCTGGTACTACCACGTACAGAGTTCACTTCTACAGCAAAAGCTGTGGTACTAAGCATAAGAACCGTAATTAATAATAATTTTTTCACACCAACCCCCTAAATTATTATTTTCCCATCATAACTTTAGGGCGCTGCACGATCAATCAGAAACCATTTCTTTCTTAAATGATTCAAAGCCTTTCTTATCAGATTGTGCTACACGCGCTGCAACGGCGTTATTAAAGATTCCCTGCTTGTACATCTTGTTTGCTGCTTTCACATAGCTCTGGAATGCACCGTAGGTCATTTCCATGATTTCGCCATGCTGATGGCCCATTGATACCAGAAACTGGAATGAATCAAACCAGGTAGAGTCATCTTTCTTTTTAGCTCCACGCTTTGGCTTTTCATATTTGAAGTAAGCCTGATTGACCAGAAGTACTGCTTTAAGTAGCTCTTTAAATCCTTGCTCATCTGCTGCAAGATCAAAAATTGCTTTCTGATTCAGGTTGCTCACACAGGCAATGGTAGAAATGACCTGTACCCCATGAACTTTAAATAACTGTGTCAAAATTTCATCTGAATGATTTTGATCTTTGATGAAGTTCTTTAACGGCTCAGCATGCATTGCCCAGGTGTCAAAGTCTTTCATCTGGATCTGGCGAACTTCAATGTCATTGATTTTGATGCTTCGATTCGTTGCTAGGAAAAAATCATTCATGATGGGATCTCGGGTATTAAAAAACCACCCTAAGGTGGCTATGTATTTTGCTTTTATCGAGGACACAAAGGGTCATCAACAATGAAAACTTTCTTATCAATCTGACTTACAACTTCATTTAAAAGCCCTTCATCATTTGATTCATATTTTATAAGAGTTTCATCACCTGTACTTTGAACACTTACGTGCACAACAGGTATTTGGTCGATGTCATCAAAATTTGGTTTATCCATCTTCTCACCAATGCTTATAATTCTGCCTAAATTATAACATTGATAAAAAGTACAGGCACAAAAAAAGACGCTTATGCGCCGTGGATTTCTTTGTGCCTGTGTGGGCTAAGGTGCTGTCGCTGCCGGAATCGTTACGATATGACCATATAAGCCAAGTGTTGGGTCTGTTTCTTTACCCACATCAGATAAGGCCTGACCAGAGATTTCATACTGACCCAATTCTTCATGAATTAATGGGAAAGTGGTTTCAGGTGACTTCTTGGTACGCCACAAACGAACAGCCATATGCTTACCATTTGCTGTATTCACCCCTTTGAAGAACAACTCATATTCTTCATTGAAGTTATTTGCCAAAGTGGTATGTGTTACAGCACCTGTTGTGTAGGTGGCTAGGATCGGCATCGTGAGGTCTGCTACATCATGGAAAATCACAGTGCCAAACTTAGCATCTACGGTGTACTGATCATCAGTAAGTGTTTTTGGTGTGCTGCTGGTTGAGTCCTTAAAGGTCACTTCTGATAAGTTGTAGCCCTTTAATTGGATTTCCTGACCAGCAACCACAGTACCCAATGATTCATCAGCAAGCGCTTTGCTTACAACTTCAGAGTTGGTACCAGATACGATGTACTCCAGATTGTCTTTGTCTACTTCTTCAAGTGTTCCAGAGAAATTCACAGAAGTTGTATTTACCATCGTGAAGTCGGTTGTGCGATTGCCTGATGTTGATTCCTGGTGCTCAATAACATCTGCACCAATCTCAAGCTCAAAATCGGGCACGTTACCCAGATGACGCATAGCGCCAGCAATACCATTGGTTAGCTTGGATAAATAGAATTTACCCTGCAACGAGATATATTCTTTAGCCATTACTTTTCATCCCCTGTGGTTTTCTTGGCTGGAGCAGCTTTAGGTTCAGGCATTTCCTGAATCACACCATCTGCCAGTAATTTTTTGATTTGTGCATCATCCAGCCCGCCAACGACATCGCCCTTTTGAAAGCGGCCGACAGGCTGTAATGCTTTGTATTGTTTTGCCATGACTGGCTCCTAAATGAATTTTTGTGACTCAAAAATAATCGTGATGTATGCAAAGCCCGGACTATAACCATCCCGAACCGATATGAAATCCAGTGCCGTGCGTGATGCTTGAGGCTGCCAACCGGAAAGTAGTTGAATTACTTTTTCAGTCAAAAGCCCCGCTTCATCACTTACAGCACGTCCATCGGTCATCTGAGATTGAGCATTGCGGCATGCAACCGTAACTGCCCATTGCTGACCGATCTGATTGATACTTCCACGACCTGCACTGGCTTTTTTGTCAATACGAACAAAATTGACATGTGCTGACGGCGTGACCTGCGACATCTCTGTTACGCTGACTGAATTCAACGGCGTATAGATCTTTAGAAATTCTGGAATTTCTTTCAGCTTTTCTGCAATCTCATCACGCACCGCGAAGAAGGTGCTCATCTATAAAACTCCCGACAATATCCAAAACCATAACTTCATCTTCCGCATCAAGACCGAGTTGAGTCCGAGGTGGAATAATGGATTGCTTAACTTTCCGATATTGACCACCCACTGCAAAAGTGATGTATTGGCCATTCTTGGGTAGGATTGTTGCGCCGTAATGCAGATGTGGTGCGTACGCAACATCAGTGCCCACTTCCACACCACTTGAAAGTACATTGTGTGTGTAGGAATTCATTAGACGGCCAGTATCACGCAGCGTCTCGCCACCTTGCATGCGTGCACGCCATGAAATCTTCCACGGGTTACCATCCACACCAGTGCCGGTTAAAAACCGATGCTGAGTACTATTCACAAGCCCAGCACCAATCTCATCAAACAACTGGTTCTTCAACGAATCAAAGTTACCCAATTGGTTCAGCACTGCTTCAATAGGTGAGCTATCAGCTCGAATGGTTATCGCAAAAGCCATAAACACCTCACTTCATGCTGGGCATCATGTCTAAAGTGGCATCACCAAATACGCCACCGGTATATGAAGTACCGACCGGTGCTGTCGAAGGTCGCCCTTTAGGTTGGTCATCCACGATCTGGTTTGTTTCAGGTAACTGAATCTGCAAATGTGCTTTGTTATCAGCCACACGCTTTAAGAATGCAATTGCATCTTCATAGCGTTTTCGCACCTCATCGGTTGGCTGCTCAAAATGAAGGCGGTAGCGTGCAATATCACACGCCATACGCTTTAAATTACTCGGCACATTGGGAAGCGGCAAAGGATAACGACCACCGATATGACCGTTAATCTCCTCCATTGCATCCTGGATTGCATCATTAATTGCTTGAGAACCTTTTGCTGCATCTTCATACATCAATTTCAGGTTCTCAATTGAAGCCCCAAATCGTGCGACCAAATCTGCTTCAGTCGCGTACATAGATCACCTACTTGGTTTCGTCAGCAGGTTTTGAGTCCGCTTTAGGCTTAGCTGCTGGCTTAGCCTTTTCAAGCTCAGCCACTTTAGCTTTTAGCTCAGCAATTTCATGATCTGCCTTCGCCTTATCAGCTGCCGCCGTCTGACTAGCCTCGGTTAAGGCTGCATTTGCTGTTGTCAGCTCAGCATTGGCCTTTTCCAGTTCAGCCAGACGAGCAGCGGTATTATCTGCCTTGGGCGCTTCCGGCTCTTGATACTCTTCAATAGCCCCAGATGCTAAAAGGGCCTGAAGTTGTTTAGCTTCAAGCCCTTTGATTTCATCACCCGGCATAAAATGCCCGATGGATTGTTTTGCTGTGTACTTCGGCATGTCTTGCTCCTTATAGGGTGATAAAGCCAGTACCACCAACGACACCGTTCTTGTTAGACGGCACAACCAGTGGAGCAGATTCAGTCATCAGCATGATGCCGCTTGGATCTTCGCAGTACCACTGACGATCAAAGTATTGCTGAGCAACGCCGTTGGCCAGCATGTTTTTAATCTTACAGTGAGCAACTGAACCATTGGTATCAGAGATCAAAGAGAAGTAATCCTTAGGAATAAAACGATTCACCTTGCCCTTGTTGCGGTAAGTTGCGTCATATACCCAGAATTCGATTCCATCAAAAGTACCTTTGAAGGTCGCCGATTCCTTAACACCAAAACTTGGATTCACTGGAACAGAAATACCGGCATACGGCGTGATGAATTCTTTTTTGAACTCTTCATTGTTCCAGAGAGCTGCCCAAACCAAGCCAGACATAACAGACAGCTTGGCTTCACCACCATCAGCCGCCAATTGACGTTCAAGCATGGTGCGGATATCCGTTACCGGCTTGGCACCCGCTTCATTCCACTTGGTTAACGGCGTAAATGTCAAAGATGCATCACGACGGTAATCCACCAGATTGTATTCATAATCATCGGAGTGAAGCGCGTATTTACCATTTTTCAGTAAATCAATTGCCATCATGAGGACAGAGTTATCAATTGCATCATGGTTGCGCTTCATTACCGAGATTTGAGCAATGATCATTTGCTCTTGCTCAGATAGTCGCTGGTTACCAGTTGAGATGATACCTGCAGTACGTAAGCGCTCAAGCAAGGCAATTTCAAAAGTTTCAGCCGGAGTGACCTGATTTTTTGGCTTGTAGTAAGCCGGTTTAACATGGCGTACTTCACCAGATTGAGTAGTATCAAATGGCTTACCAGGCTGTTGCGGAGATACCAGTGGTGCCAGATCATGTTCGGCAGATACTTCAGCCAAAGGTACATCATCACGGTTAAATAACGGGCGGTTTGGGAAAAGCTTGTCTAAAAGCCAAGTATCCATTGGACGGTAATTTGAGTGGATTAGTGCAAGTTCACCCACATCAAGAAGTTCAAGTGGAGCACCTTCAATATTAAAAGACTGTGGCATGTTAATTACACCTTAGAAAGTTCGATTTTGTTTTTAGTTGCCTGTGCACGCGCTGCATCATATTGAGCAGTTGTAAGCAAGGTTCCATTTACCGATACAGCTTCGACATTAAATACGCCGCCGTAATACACTGGGATTTCGATCCCATCAGCGGCCTTGATTGTGGCTTCTGCAGCTGATACATCCTGACCACAGATCACATCCCATGTTTTTTCATCAGTGGCATGGGCCAGCACATTGGCATCTGACAGTGTTAAAAGATCGCCGTATTTAAATGCTGTGGCGGTTGGCACCTTGGCATTAGCACGACGTAATTTTTCATTGTCCAGGATCAGCCGTTTTGAAGTGACCGAAATAGGCGGTACATAATGAATAGCCATGAATTATTTCCCCTTTTGTTCTGCAAATGCTTGTGCACCAGAAGTGAATTTGTGAGTGTCATTGTGATTTGATTGACCACCTTGCCCTGGGTTTGCCTGATGAGTGAATAAGTGAGCAAATGCCGGATTTACACCTGGTGTTTGTTGTTGCTGTTGTCCAGCTGGTGGCTGCTGAGTAGTACCTGCAGAAAATTGACGAAGTTGCTTAGCCGTGAAGCTAAAAACCGAATCATCCATATTGGTATAAGTGGTTTTATCTTCAGCACTGAACTGTGTTTTCAGCTCAGTTTCTAAAGCTGCAATTTCATCAGCACGCTTTTGTGCTTTGAATTGCTTAAGTTCAGCCAAGGCATCATCACGCTCACGTTCTGCCTGCTCTTTGGCCTGTTGTGCTTTTTCTAATTCGGTCACGTCTGTGTCCTCTTTGGTTGGGTTTGGATTGGCTTTGCCCGAGAAGGCTTTAATTGATGTGTTGCGATCAGCACCAGTCGAGCAGATCGTAAATTCACGAATACGGTTTTGACGGAAGATGGTGATTGGGCCTTCAAACGACTGACCATTTACAGTGACCGATTTGCCTTGCGAAACTTCCTCAATAGATCCCGGATCAATCATCATCGACATTTGGAATGGAAAACCGTCATCAGAGTCCTGGACAATTTCCTGTGCTTTGGCGTTTGTAAGGAAATCACCAGATACATCAATCTTTCCATTTGTATCCACGGTTTGAACGACACCAATTCGACTTGAGCCGAAGTGTTCTTCAAGTAAGGCTGTCGGCTTATCAATCTCAATTCCATCAAGATCAAAGACCACACCGGAGCGCCCCCAATACCAGTGACCATCTACACGACCACCGGCATAAGCAGTACCTTTAAATTTTCGTTTCTGCCCTTCTTCAGCCTTAGGTACCTCAATGGCCGAGGCGTTAAAGAGGTACTTCAGCCTTTCTTCATTCGGATCTGGCATTTTTCATGCTCCATAAAAAAAACCGCCCAGAAGGCGGTCATATTCATTTTTAAATTAGTTCAACAAGGGCTTGAGTGTATAAACCATCTGCCCTTCAATCGCCTCAATCGACACCACTTCAAAAGACAATCCCATCGGTATTAAAACGCCGTTGCCAGCATTCAGCATATCCAGATTGATACCAATCCCTTTTGCATTCTCAATCTGAATCACGATGTCACCAGCACTTTCAGCCATCAACAACGGCGCATTTAATTGAACTGTCTGCCCTACCTGATACGCAGCTACCTGCTGAAGTGTCGCAGCACCCACCACAGTTGAAGCCGTATTGCTTGCCACAGTCTGAATAGCTGCCATATCGGTACTAAGCCAGCGTTTAAGCACATCATCAGCCAGAGAGCTTGTAGCAGAGTTTAAGTAGCTGGTCAGCGCTGAATCATTCCCCTGCACATAATCCAGGAAGGTGCGGATTGCACTTGGCCGAATACTTGGATCAAGTGAAATCACCGTATTAGCCACCGTGTCGAACAGATCCCGAGTCTTATCATCCATCGGAGCAAACAGGCTGGTGAGTTTTTTACTTGCCGTCCATTCTGCCCTGATGACCTCTTTCTGCTCCAGAAGATATTCCTTATCCAGACTTGAAGTACTGATCTTTTTATCCACCAGTGATTCAAGTTCACCAAACTGCAATGGATGAGAACTCCAGTCCAACGCCTCGGCCACTTCTGGCAATTGATCATCAGGTGTAATGCCGTATTTCAATGCCTGCTTCTCTGTTAAAGCTACGCACGTGCATCTACAGCGGAAACCTGTAGGAGGATAATGTGTTAGCCAGAATGGATGATCAATCGGCAGTACGATACGATTCAAAGCTAAATGAGCAGGACGCACTCGACTATCATTGATCGCTGAGTACATTAGGTACGAGCGCTTAGCCTTATTTCGTTGCTGTTGTTGCCACCGCCCATGACCGTACGCACTCTGGATGTTGGTACGAAATACATTGTCTAGGTAGTGCTTTGGCAGAATGATTTCAGATTCTTCAATGAGCTTCTGAAAATCTTTAAAAGTACCGCCGTCGGCAATCGATTTATTCACAGCCTTAATGACCGCCTCAATCTGTTCAAGACTCGATAGAAAGCTAACCGTGGTTGCCATCTGCCGGGTCTTTAGATCCATTGAATAGAACTCATCAGGTAGCACGATCTTTTTATTGTGAGCAAATCGAAGCGCCTCAAGGAATGTGACTGGTTGCATAGCTTACTTCCCATTTTGCGCCGTCACATACCCCAACACATCTGCAGCATACAAAGCCTGATCCAGATTAGCCGTGAACTGCGTCTGAGTTGCAGCAGGTATCAATTGCATCAAGTTATAAGCCAAGCTTTCAGGACTATCAGACTTGAATACCAATTCCTTGACCTGATCCGGTTTCAATAACTGTAATTCATCTTGGCCATCAGTTAATTCTTCAACTTCCTGCTGCTCTGGTGAGAGCTTGTTTGCAGATGCCTTAAAGTTAAATGCCTGGCGCGGTAATGCGGTGAATTGATTGAAACCTGTTTGAGGCTGCTCAATCACATCACCATCTTCAAGCCCGTACTCACGCTTAAAGTATTGCGGCGTTAAGACTGCACCAGCATTCTTTAACTTCACATCACGATCCGCTTTAGGTTCTTCCAGTGACTTTTCTTCACCAATAATGACCCGGTGGCGCTCCCAACCATTAAGATCGCATAATGCATTGATAATGGCTTGGATCGTTGGCATGATCATTCGCACATCGGCTTTGTACTTTGAGTTTTGAACCTCAAGATGAACATCCCCTAACGCACGAGATCCAGAGCCATCGGTACCAGATGTAAGAGTCTGACCAAGAATCACCTTTTGAATACGGCGCTCAAGGTTCTTATCAAAGACTTCAAATGTCTGGGATGCATTACCATTAGTATTTGCCGTTTGGATTTCAACCGAATCTGTGCCACTTAAGGCAATAACCGAACTGGCATGTGCTCTAAGTAGTGCATCACGCATATCTGTCGTCTTGCCGGCAGTTTTACCAACCAGCATTGGTAAGCCAAACTTTTCAACAAACTTGGCCCAGAACTTAAAGCCAGACGTTTTGAAGAACCAGACCCAGTACAGTCGACTTAAAAGAGCCTCACCCAATGGATTCTCATAAGTAGATTTACAACGTGTCAAAAAGTGTTTGAAGCGCTGATCTACTTCTTGATCTTGTCGAGTCGTGTTGTAGTTAGCCAGCAACATCAGGCGACCATCATTTTTAGGCTCATACCACTGCATTGGCTTTTCACCAATCCATTTAAAACCAATAAAAGGCGTAATGGTATCGCCGTCAATATGTAGGCTCGGCTCTTCCGGCTTAGTATAAATCGCCTCTAAGACTGAATATCCATACCAACGGGCATTCTGGGTACCCAACAAAATCTCAGACCACCACTCGCGCAAATGCTCCATGATGATTTTTGACTCTGGGCGGTCTATCGGCTCTATTCGCCACGGCGCACTTTCAAGTTTATCCTGGCGTTTTTCAATTGCCTGATAAATCTCATCGTCATACATCATGACTTTTAACCGTGGGCGGGTAACACCGGCTTTACGCAAAACTTCATCACCATCCGGCATTTTAGTCAGATAACTGATTAAGGCCTGCTCTGCCTCATGAGAATAGAGTGCACCAGATTCGGGCTTACTATTTTCAGACTTTTTACTTTTCTTAGCCATAAATAAAACCTTAAGCCGCTGGTGGGCTATAATTAATCGCAATTACTGCATCTTCAATTGCATCAATGAGCGTATCCACTTGGTCATCATGATCATGGGTAAATGCCGCATTAAACGCTTCACACTCTTCAAAGAACTCGCCTACCCAGTGAGCATCTTTAGGTACCATCACAAAACGATCTTCAGGCTTATCCTTATAGTTTGCTTCAAGATGAACCTGTACATCCATAAACCGGGATAGCTTGTCTGTATTACGCTGGACGGGAATCACAGCAACACCAGAGTAAGTACCGAGTGTTTGGATCAGTTGGGTACCAGATGCCTTATCCTCTACTTTCATGTAGCGAATAGGCTTGGTATGCCAGGTGTATTCTTTGTGCTTATCCAGAAATGCCTTAGCCTGGCGGTTTAGTTCCGGTGCTTCCCATTTGCCACGTAAAAGATCAAGCAAGTACAGCTTTCCATCTATCCCCATACCCACCAGCAGAAATACAGAGTAATCATTGTGCTCTTTGGTTTTCTGCGCAGTATCAACAAGGACTGCTCGCCACTGAAGCTCTGGATGCTCTTTGTAGAATCCAAACCATTCAGATTTGATCAGATCACCACCCAGCTTTTTAGGCTGCTGCATGTACTGACTTGAGAATGTATAGCGTGATACCGTCGCGCCCTCTTTATCCTTACCGCCCTTTTCAAGCTGCAGTAAGGATTGCAGTGATTCTTTCTTTGGCCAATAACTTTGACGACCCTGCTCATCACGCTCAGTATCTCGCGGTACCAGTTTTTGAATATGCTCTGGCAGTGTTGCAATGTACTTATCATCAATCAGTGCCGGAATAGATACTTGGTTCCATTCACCTGGTAGATTTCCCGTCATGACAAAGTTAGTTGGATCCTCAGTGTGAAGACGCTGCATGATCATGATGATCGGTGTATCAGACTTAGCTTTACGGGAGTTCACCGTGTTCAGTAGCTTACGATTCGCAGCATCCCGCTTGATCTTACTGAAAGCATCTTCAGGCTTTAACGGGTCATCAATGATGATACAGCCAGTAAATCCATCATCTGCGAGTGTTCCTGCCCGTCGTCCAGTGACCTGTCCACCCATAGAGGCAACATACACATGACCAACGTCATAGTCCTCAACCGTGATTTTCCATTCTTTCTTTGAATCAGTACTGTTGGATACTGTCAAATCCCACATTTGGCGATAGTCTTTCGACTTCACAATGTCACGCGCAGTATCTGAAACACCTTCTACCAGTGATTGGGAAAAGGACAAATACAAAAACCGTGACCGGGCATTTAAAGCTAAGCCACGTGGAATTAAGTTGGTGGTCAGTTCAGTTTTTCCGGCTCCAGGTGGAACGTTGATAACCACGTTCGCAATCTCACCAGCTATCACCTGATCAATGATCCAAGAGATATAAACATGGTGCCAATTCACCGTAAATTTAAAGCCCATCCGGGGCTTGAAAAAACGCCGGGTGAAATATAAATGCTCATCTTCACACAGCTTCTTTTCAACCTGTGTTTGCAGATCCATTTAGTATTCCTCTTGAGCCTTCTTTACTGCAGCTTCAACCTGATCTTGGGTGGCATGAACTACAGTAGTTTGTAATGCTTCGCCGTCCTTCCCGGTAATCTCTTGTCGATTGGTATATTTACCACCCATATCTTCGGCAGCCTGCTTCAAAATATTCAAAGCGGCTACTCGATTCTTGCCATGCTTTTGATATTGATTTTCTAAACGCTGAAGTCGAACAGTCAAATTTGCTATTGGAATGTTTTGGGGTTTTTCCAAAAAATCCTTTCGGGTTGCTTCAAATTCTGTCTTTAGTTCATCACTTAAATCTTTACCAACACGTTTAGTGGGGTCGTAAGCTTCACACTGCTGACGACTCACATCAATATTAAATTCTTCTTTGACGAGCACTACAGTTTCTTGCGGTGTATTAAATTGTGCAAGTGAGCGAACAATAAAGAGTTTTTGCTTTTTATTTAAAGTAGCCATTTCCCTCTATCCGTCAAAGTACGTCAAAGAAGACGGATAAAAAATTTATCCAATCACACAGTTCCCACAACATGCTGCAATATTCGTTTCAGATACAAACGGCGCTTGTTTTGAAAGTTCAACCAATCGCTTCACAGTTTCGTCTGCACCCCAACGCTTAACTTCACCAAAGAATACTTCAACGTCATGGCCAGCCAGGTAATGCTTAGGCAGCCCTGTCATATCGCTGTAAATGATTTCGCCATCTTCATCCCGTTCAACTCCGATGTGATATAGCTCATGTTCAATCAGTCGACAGAATTCACGATCCGAAGCCTGTTCACAGAATGCTGCATCCACAGTGATCAGGTACTGAGGTACAAAGCCGTACCAATCACGCATTTGCTGTTCTTGACGTGCTTTCTTCCACCCACCTACGTTAAACATGACCTTTTCACATTGCCCAAGCACCATACGTTTTTTCGCTACGGCGGCCGATGAAGCCCAGGCGAATGCAAGGAACTCTTCATTGTCATGCAGTAATTCAGCAATATGATCATGATCCGGGTTATGTAATTCACCACCTAAAGTAAGCCAGTTATTCACGACCCATTCTTTAAGCTCTGGTGCTGGTGCCAAACGAATAGCTTCCTCTTCCTCGGCCTGATCAATCAGCTCCGTCGGCGGGAATGGTCTGAACTGTTCCATAAGATGCCTTTAAATTTCTCAGCCATGCCGTTGCACGGCCCATGTTGATATCATTGACTTCAAAACGCTGATAGCGGTAACCCATTTCTTCAGCATGGTCGTACCGGTCAACACTCCAGGCTTTGGTGGCCAACTTACCTTTTCGACCACCAGACCAAGGCCCACCAGCAATTTCAATTAATGTGAGATAGCCAACCAGATGTAAATCAAAACGCCAGTGCTTCGTACTTTTAAAGTGAAAATATTCTTCGTATTTGATTTCCATCCGATCCAAGATTTCTTTTAATCGATCGAATGCTTCTAAGTATTTTTCACCAGCTTTGGGTAGGGGTCTGACACGCGATTTCTTTTTTGGCGGGATTTTTTGGGTGAAAAGTTTATAAGCCTTTTCATCCATACAAAGTGAACCGTAAATTATTAATGCGTTCTTTCAGCTTAATTATAATTTCATCGATTACTATCATTTGATGACGCGTCAATCCAGATCGACTAAGATTCTGATACTTAGACAGCTCAGCACTGCAAAATTCTAAGTCTTGTTTAGCTTGTACTTTATCTGTCATGGGTACCACCAATAAGAAAAGAAAAACCCCTCAACATCTAGAATGCGAGGGGCTTTGATTGCCGTAATACGTCCGGCTATTTAAGGTTTCGATTAAAGCGTATTGTTTGTGTATAATTTACGTTAAAAATAACTTAAATTTTATGTTAATTTGATCACGCTTTATTTTTTGAATATATATCTCATCATGAAACTCTCTTTTCTATATTCCGTATTAGGCGCTTTTATATTTATGTCTTTGGCTTGTTTAGCGTTGGCTACAATTTCACACGACATGTTCTTTTTAGAAATTTTAGGGCTTCTAGCCTTGTCAGCGGTTTTAGTGGGCCTAGAAATCAAGGATACTAAATATGATCCTTTTAATTTGTAATAAAACACAGGCGATGTATTCTTACTCAGACCCCATTTCTTAATGGGGTTTTTGCTATTCAACTTCTTTCAAACAATCCCGACACACCTTGATTTCTTCATCATCAATCGTGTAATCGATTTCAGTCACACCATGAAGGCCGAATAAGCAGAATATAAATTGGAGCATACTTTTCTCCAGACAAAAAAATACCTCCTTTATGGGGAAAGGAGGCAGAAACTTAATAGAAACTACAGCCATAGAATCTGGCCCGCATTATATACATAATAATATTATATACAAGGCTTATTAAAATCTTGGTAAGACAACCCTCTTCGCGGGGCCAGACGCTACTCACAATCACACACACCTAACATGCACGGTCTGCTTTACTTGCTTTCAATCCTCTTTAGGTCGGGACGCTACTCCCTAGTCTAGATTCCCGAAGGAAGTTTACTCAAAGGCATGTTCCACTGGTCAGCACTCCAGCAGGAATGGGTTGCCTTTTTACAGGCAATAAAAAAGCCCACCATTTGGCGAGCTTTCCTTGATGCTTAAACCTATTTTTGACACTTCACTTCAAACTGATATTCGTCTTGAGTGACCTTAATTTTAATATTTTTATATTTTCGTTTGTTTGGATCCATTGCCGAGCCAGCCACTTCCTCAAAAAAGCTACGATCATTCATTAGCTCGCCATACGCTTTATAGCCTAATAAAATCTTTTCAGGCTTTTTGCCTTCAGCCACTAATTTACCGAGAGTATCTTCTAGTTTTTTAACAGTTAAAATCGCCATTTCAATTAGAGCTCAAAAACAAAAAGGCATTATCACTTAATTTTATGAATAAATAATGTCAAAAAAGCCCACCTTTCGATGAGCTTTAATGCCTTGGTCTCGGTTGAACCGTAATACGACCAGTATAGTGAAACTATACCTTGGTTTTCAGAATAATGAAATCCCTATGCCTCAAATTCTTTATAAGTATTTTTCTTATACGTTTTGATGGCCTTGGATGCCTCATCAATGGCAGATTCAATTGCCAGGGTCATGAGATTTTCATATTGCTTCCATGTCATTCGGTAGCAATCTAGGCTCATCTCAGACTCTCTAACACCAGCTGCAAGATGCAACCGCCCTTTGGCAGTAAAGTTATCTTCGAAGGTCGGCTCTAAGGCGAACTGAATTACCATAAAAGCAACACGTTTGGCTAAATCTTTAATCTTGATTCCTTCCGGTTCACGACGTTTATCTTGGACTGCATTCAAAATCATAATATTTGCCAAATGTTCCTGCACATGATCAAAGTCAGCTTTTGCCGCTGGGCCAAATACGATAACTGAAGCAATTGCCTTCGCCAGAGCGGTATCCATTGAAGCAATAGCCCCCAATTTATCCTGATACGTTAAAGGCTTCTCATTAGTCCCATGTACCACAGGCTCAAAGTTAGGTGACTTTGCTGTAGTACCCCGAATCAACCATTCAAACTGTTCAAATTTTTCAACCATCGCATTCATCCCTATTCCCTCTTAAATCTTGCTTAAATCTAAAATTGTCATTGTTCCCCAATGCACTGCACCGGTATCAATCCAGTAGCAGTTATCGCGCTTGCATGGCTTCTGGGTTACCGTATGCCCCATGATTACCGCATCAATCCCTGATACATGGGTATATTGCGGATTCTCGTCATTCAGGCGCTCACGACCCCACATGGCTAATTCTGTTGGGAAGCGCTTGTGATCAATAATGTGTTGAGCTTTATCAAAATTATTAAGCTCATCCTTAAACTCATCCCAGTCATTCTGCTCAATATGACCATGGACAAAACCGAACTTTTTACCCTTGTGGCTAATCTCTAATGCAATCGGAAGTGTTTTTAATTTTTTAATGATTTCGCGCTGAACCTGGTAATCCAGGTCATAAAACCATTCACCACCATTTTGAATATGGCAATTGAAGTAAGAGCGATTAACATCACCCATGATGACCAAATCCTCATGGTTTCCCTTTACGGATGTAAACCATGGCTCATCAATCAGGCTTACACATTCTTCATTCTGAATGCCACGATCCACCAGATCGCCAACCGCAACCAACAAATCATTTTCAAAGTCGAAGCCAATTTCTTTAAGTCGAGTCATAAGCAGGTTGTAGCAGCCGTGAATATCCCCAACACCCCACAATTTCCCTTTAATTTCTTTATCCCAAATTTTTACTAAAGCCATCCCATCCACCCTTAAACCCTAATTACTTCTAATGCCTGTTCCACACTCTCAACCACATAAACACGGCCTTGCCATGTCTGATGCCATACCACTTGGTCTGGTGTGAGTTTTCTATCTGATTTAGGTTTTGCCCCATCCTTCACTTCAATCAAGAAATTTAATCCCCGAATGCCTACCAGTAGATCTGGACAACCTTTGCCAGTTGAAGCAAGTGATTGAACACTTGCCCCAACCTGACGTAACGCTTTAACAATTTCAGTCTGATTTGCATCAACCTTTGCGGCTCTACGCATTGGCACCTCGCAAAGTTTTCTTGATCTCACCAATGCAATATCGAATTGCAAAAACTCGCTCTGATTTTCCAGACTTCTTGTTCTGCTCTAATGCAAATTCAAGCTGCTTGATTAAGCTCGCAGAAGAAGTTCTTAAATTGTCATTTTCCTGCTTAGCCTGATGAAGCTCCTGAGCCAAACGATCTACCTCTAAAATAGCCTGCTCTCTTGTGAGTTCCTGATCCGCAAAACACTTCCCGTCTGCGTGACAGAATCCATCTGCGCCACAGTAAGGATTTCCGCCTTTGCACCTCATTACAGCATCTGCCCAGACATTGTGGTTCTTGCTTAGCAAGTCATGTTCACACGGTATTTTTATTGCTTTCATGACTCACCTCGCAGGGCTTTCTCCAAAACAAAGACCAATAAGGCTGCATCATCCTCATCACAGTAATTCCCTGTCACTGATAGCGCTTTATTGGCTCTAGCCTGCAGCTCCTCAACCTCCTTCTTCTTCTCGATATAACAAGCCTCCATGTTGTTGAGCTGGGCTTTTAATGAATCAATCTCACCCTGACGAGCATTCCAGCCTTTGGTGTGCCATTCTTGAGTGAGTTCGACAAATTCATCCTTAGAGCGCTGACGTTGTGTGTTCCACCCCTGATAAGTCATCTGAACTGGCAGCACCCGATATACATCACCATCTTTGTCAAACAGCTTGTCACCATGGATGAATCGCATGTTTGTGTAGAAGTCTTGATCCTCAAACCACTTTTCAAAATCACTCATCTTTCACATCCTTTGACTTCGTAAATATCACCAACATCATGAAAGTTATATTTTTGAGCTAGACGGCCAATCACCTGTTTTCTGGTTAGCGGTTTTTCAGTCTTAATATCCACCGTGTACCACACCAAACCCAATCTAACGCGAGCCTCGTATTTGCATGAGGCATTCGCCTGGATGGATACCATTAATAAAAATGCGATTAAAATAATTTTCATTTCTCAATCACCTTCGTATTTGGAGAAATGTGGTTTTTGATGTCCGTGCATGTATCAATGCGGTCGTGGTCGGCTAGAGCGGAGCGTAATTCACCATGAGTAAAGCCATCCGAACTTCTTTGCCACATTCCATTGATTACAGCGATTTTCCAACTCTCAGGCACACCATGCTTTCGAAGCATCCCATCAAGTGCTTTTGCGTTTTCCAATCCCAATTTTTCGATTAAGTTCATGCTGTGACTTCCCCTTTCACATTCATAATGTCTTTGGCATATGCAGTTGCACGGTAATGACTCTCTGATACACGCTCCAAATAACCACCTTTGACATGCTCCTGAAGCAGGCTGTAAATAGTGGTTCTATGGAAATCAAAAACAGCTTCTTGCACGTCCTTCACTGAAAATGGCGTAGTGGCATAACAAGCAAAAAGCATCAAACTTATCTGATCTTCAAAGCTAACTTTCCTATGGATTTTTGACTGATCATCAGAATCAATTTGCTTAATCTCGCCACCATTTTTCAAAAATTCTTCAATTGTTGTATTCACACCCCACCCCCTACACGCTGATCCGCCCAATTGCATTCCACTATGGTTAAACCACCTTGCTGGAAACGAGACCAAAGACGATCACCCAGATCCTTTTGCAGTTCAGCCAGTGTTAGATTCGAAATCAGCATGGTCGGCTTCATCCGGTCATAGCGTGCATATAAAACTTTGTGAACTAGCTCACGGCGTTTATCACGGTCATGCAATCCATATTCATCCAGGATCAACAGGTCATACTGGCTGAAGTCATAAATTACCGATTTCTCTGTAGCGTCAGGAACTTTTCGATCCCATGCGTCCATGATTCGCTGTGCCAGATCTTCGCTGGTGATGTAGCGTGCATACTTGCCCTTGTTGAGCAATGTTCGAGCTGTTGCGCAGCTGAGATGAGTTTTTCCTGTACCAGTAGGTCCCACCATCACAAAGTTGTTTTTATGGCCATGGATCATGTTCTTGGCAAAGGAAACAACCTGGTTTAATGCATTTTGATGGCCAGCATGTTTAACCAGGTAATTCTTAAAACCTGATGTTGCATGACGCTCTGGAAGCATTGCCCCAGCAAAGTGTTTTTCACGTACGGTACGATCAATTTCAGCCTGTGCTTGTGCGAGTTGTTCTTCATGGAACTCAACGGCGCATTGTGGGCACTTCTGAAAAGGGCCTGCTTGTACCATGGCGGTTTTGTGTTTCGAGCAGATCGCGTGTGTTTGTTTTAATCCCTGAGTCAACATCGACATTGCGTTCATACAAAGTCCTCCGGAATATGGACTGGTGAATCCACTGGTGCGTGATATTGCGATGCTTGGTCTGCCCAGGCTGTATTCACGTCAAGATTAGAATTTGGTTTTTCAGAACGTGTGTAACCAGATGATTGTTTGTTTTTGCGTTCAGCTTTTTCCAAGACTCTTTCAAACTCTTGAATAATCCACTGTGCAAACTTTCGGTGTTTTTGATTGTCAGTCAGTTGAAAGTTTTTCTCATGGTGTGTGTTGAAGTTTCCAAGATGAAATTGAAAATCTTCCAGACTAAGAATTTCAGAAACACGGTGTGAATGTTTGGTGGTTTTGAGAATCGAACTCAGTGTTTCAAGATTTGGATTCCACACTTGGTCAACTGAATTTTCTTGCGCGTTTCTCTCTTTAAAGTTTTCTTTAATATTTTCTTTTAAATCTATTTCTTTTACAGAGTGACATTTGATGTCACTAGTGGTGGTGACATTTGATGTTACTGGTGTGGTGACATGAGATGTAACTACATTTGATGTAACCGCATTAGATGTAGTTACATTTGATGCTACTGCTTCAATAGAAATACGATCATCTAAGGTGAGTGTATAAGAGCTACTTTTGCCCAGTGTTTTAGTAATGCTGATCAATTGGTATTTAGCTAAATCAGCCATACATTTACGTACAGTTCGCTTGTCCTTAATTCCAGTGATCTTCATTACCAAGGTTTCACCCATTGACTTTTGATCCAAGTGAAATCCTTTGATGTGACGATTTAGTAGAACGATGCACTTGATAGCATCCCCACTTAATACAGCTAGATAACCTTCGTCACAGATGAAATTAGGCAAGGGTGAATACCCATCATCTTTTTTCGACATGGCTTGTCGCTCTAATTTTTTAGCAGTGGATGGGTGTAACGAAATATCGTTGTCTACCCCCTGCTTATGTGCTAAATTTGATTTCATATTCATTGTTTGGATCTCCAACGATTTAAACACCGAAAAGCCTGACCTCGACCGTCAGGCTTTTTCTGTTTCTGGGTTATTGATACAAGCCTGGACTTGTTTATCCAGCTCAGCCAAAACAACGTGCATTTGGTGAATTACTTTTGACATATCACGCACTTCACCTGGAGTGATGCGGCCGTCAGCCATAATCTCGCGAAACGTACTCATCACATCCCCGCCACGCATCCCGACGCACAAAACCTTATCTGTAAGCGCCATATCGCGGCATTCAGGGATTTCGGGAAGGTTAATTGCAACCTTTTCATGCTCAGCAGCTAATGCTTGCAAAATACGAAAGTCACCAGTCAAAGCCATCAATTTAGAAGCCTCAGCAAGTGTTAGATGGTGAGTTTCAGTATTTGGGTTGATCTTGCTGTTTAGAACAGCGGGGCTTTTGATTCCCATACGTGGAGCTAATGAGGCTGAACCACCTGGGTAGTCACGAACTGTGTTGTACGCTGCATCTGTTATGTTCATTTTCCCTTCCTTCGAACGTATTTAATTAAAATCAAATGCTTAATAATTAATTTAAGCGGTTAATCGCGATGGCGTGGGTACTTCTCTAACAATCTTGTAGGAAATCCCTGGTATAACAGCCATGATTTTTCCAACAGAAGGATCTGGGATGTATTCACCCCATTGATTAATCGCTTGGGGAGTGATGCCAATTTCTTCAGCTAGGCGTGATGCATTTTTAAAATGATCAAGAGCGTCACTGGTTTTGATGAGTACTCTCATGTTCAATCTCGAAAGTATGCTTTATTATTAAAGTGTACTTTAATATATTTTTGCAAGCAAGCTTTATTAATATTGTTGTAAGCTGGCTTTAAATTTAAAGTGAATTTTAATATGAGTACTCTTGAGGATCGGATCAATCAGGCCATATCTCATTTTTTGTCCAAGAATAAACTTAAGAAACTGGACAGAGCGGCCATGGCTAAGTATTGCGAAGCATCTGTAGCTGCGGTAGGCCAATGGATTAATGGAAAAACAAAGTCGCTTGATAGCTTTAAAAATGCTAAAGCTGCTCAATTTTTAGGTGTGAATCCCCACTGGTTAGCCGGTGATCCTAAGTATGGAATGCTTGATGCATCAAGTGATCAGAAACTTGATAACAATATCGATCTATCTCAAAAAATTCCTATGGAAGGTTTTCCTGTACCTGTTATTTCATGGGTAGCTGCTGGTTCATTTGATCCTATTGAAACCGTGCTTAAAGATGTTGAAGTGGATGAATATCTTCCGCCAATAAGAGAATGTGGAAAAAATGGATATGGTTTAGTAGTGGTTGGAAATTCCATGAAGCCTGACTTTAAGCCAGGTGATCGTATCTATGTAAATCCTGATATTCAAACTTTCGACTTACATACCGATGATTTAGTGATTATTGCCTGCTGTGGTGAGAGTGAGGCTACGTTTAAAAAGCTAATTATTGAAGGCAGCGATAAGTACCTTCAGCCACTTAATCCAGATTGGCCTGAGCAAATTATTAAACTGACAGAAGATTGCCGCCTAGTAGGTAAAGTTGTCGGGTTGTATAGAAAAATTTAATTAAAAGTAATTTACCAATCAAGGTAAAGATAATATTCCAGGGGGAAACTATGGATAATTTTGTACAACGATTAAAAAATCATATTGAACATGTAAAAAAAGTAGGTGTCCACTGCTCAACGGAAGAGACCACGAAGCAAGCGCTGATATTACCTTTATTGGATATTTTGGGTTTTAATCCATATGATCCCACAAAAGTTCTTGCGGAATTTGCAGCTGATTTCCCGGGAGTTAAGGCAACTGAGCGTGTAGATTACGCACTATATTGCAATGGTCAGCCTGTAATGTTTATTGAAGCCAAGCCTTATGTTGCAAATCTAACCAATCATGCACCACAACTATCAAGGTATTTTAACAGCAGCCTAGGTGTAACTATTGGTGCTATTACAAATGGTCGTGAGTGGAGATTTTTTACAGATCTAATCAACACTAATGTTATGGATGAAAAGCCATTTCTAACAATTGATTTTACAAAAGCTGACCCTGAAGATCTGACACAGTTAGCGGAATTTAAACATGACAATTTTCATGCGGAAAAGTTAAGATTTTTTGCAGAAGAAAATCAATATATCCAGCAATTTAAAACTGTAATTAAGAAAAGTATTAATGAGGTTGATATTGATTTTGTAAGATATGTTGCACAACAAGCAAGCATACAACGCCAATTAAATACTAAGTTTCTTGAATCCATACAGCCATTTGTTCAGCAAGCGGTACAGCAAGCTATTAGTGATACAGTCGTTAAAGGCCTATCCTCTCCAACAATTATTACCGCACAGCCAATTGAGCAGAAACCAACTGAAAATCAGCCTGAAGTGAATCAAGCAATACCAGAGTCCGATTTTATTGTGCATCCCGACAATGAAAAAATCATCACCACAAAGGATGAGCAAGATTTACTGCGTATTGTGACGGAGTTATTCCCAGAAGTTGAGATTGAAGGGCGTGATACTGAGAGCTATTACTCTGTTCTATATCAAAATAAAACAAACAGATGGTTGTTTAGATACGATGTTAATCGTAAGCGTCCTACAATTCAATTCAATGTATCAATAGATGAATCTCGTAAAACTGAGCTTGAGCGCGCTGGTCTAGAACTTCAAAATAATGGACAAATTTTTCTAGAAAAGCCGGAACATATTTACAGAATGGTGGGTATTCTTAGAGATAGTCTTGAGTACTGCATGAATGATGAGAATTTCAAGCGTGCCCCTAGTCAATAAATATTTATAAAAGCCGCTATATGCGGCTTAGGTTTTATCAAGATGTTGAATATAGTAGCCCAAAAAAAGAAGGAAACCACAATGATCGCAACACTTAATAAATCCAAAACTGCGCTAACAATTAATCGTCAAGAGTTTAAGTTGGCATTAGGCAAAATCGGTGAAGGGATTGATAAGCAAATAGCTTCGCTTAAGAAGGCCAAGCAAAGCTATGACGCTGCTGAAATAGCACGTGAGGTCATTAGTGAGGCAAATATCTTTGAAGCTATTATTGAAGGCTTTAACGAAGCAGAAGAAACGAATCTAAAGCTGAATGACATAACCAATCTTGAAGTGGCACAAGGATGGATAGATGAATTTTTAGAAAAGTATTCTGCGCTATAAATCCCTCAATCAATTTTTGTTGGCTGAAGAAGGAAAATTGGCCAAAAGATGGTTGATAAGAAAGAATTAACAAAAGCCAATATATTCAGCTTTGTCTAAATTGATAGAATCGCCGTTTTCTACAGAAAACTTAAGATCAATAAGGATTGAAGTGAATACGCAATATGGCTTACCCAAACTAAGTAAATACAGTGAACTAAGTAGTGATGAACAAGCGGCAATCCATCAAATGCTTATCTCTTACGTACGTTCAGATCAACTTTACAATATTATTCTGACCCATAATGCTGAACCTTATGATTTAGTGAAAATTGTAAGTATTGGTTTTGAGAATAGAGAAGCTGCTATCTGGGTTCATTTCGAAACTATTACTGCTGAGAGATTGACTATGCCTCTCGATTTTATTTCAAGCATAGAAGTCTGTAATTACGAAGGATTTTAAATACAGAAACCTGAGGCGGCCTGAGTTTAGTTAGGTTGTCTCAGAGTGCTTAAAGATTAAGTACTAGTGACTAAGGATAACTACAAAGAGAAAGATGCTATTCAGTGCTCAAGCTTTCTTACTTCTGAAATATTAAATCTTTATATTAGACTTAAGACCTCTCATGACCGGGTCTGTAATAACTAAGTAAAGCATCACTAACCCGCTATCCGCGGGTTTTCTTTATGTAAGGTAAGTGTAACCTTATCTTTAAATGTTACATTATAACAATTAATATAAAGATACCTATGATTCATAAATAGAAAGGTAAGTATCAATGAAATATTTGTTAGGTGCAGCAT
>NZ_JBIUAT010000037.1:0-23767 GCF_044547685.1 Acinetobacter sp. NPDC052428 | reverse complement strand
ACCAAGCGCTGGAATTCAGAATCTGAAAAACGATTTAATTTCTGATATTTCATGAAATCTATATTGAGGCAGTTTTTACTTTCGCAAGAGGTCTAGTAAACACTTTAGAAATATTTTTTATCATGTTCATGTATGATAAGTAGAATTAAAATATGCCTCTCTTTAAAAATTATTCAAAAAGAAACGTTCTTGATTGTAAATAATCTGCTTCGACATCTAATTCCAAAATAGTATCGCTTGAAATAATAGTCTTACACATCACTTCACCTGCTTTTTTATACTTTAAATATTCTTCTGAATTGAGGTGGTTAAAGTCGGCATTTTCTCAATGTGTTTTGTTTGGTCATTGAGCATAACTATATAATCACCAGTCTTTTCTTCTTTATGCAGGCGAGAGCCGAGAGAACCTAAAACCAGATAAATGCCCTCCATATGCGTTTTCCATGCCTGAATGAAAGCTTCCTTTGTCGCTGGTTTAATTTTGAAACGGTAAACCGCAATAAACATTTTAATCCTTCGAGTTATGCTTGTTTTAAAGCAAGAATTAAACCAAAGGATTAAAATAAAGAGATCTGTTTATTTTGATTTACCCAAGATAATTTCGAGAGACTTTCACATAATTTTGTGCAGAATATGGCAAGAATGCCATTTCTTTTTCAGTGAGCGGACGCGCTTTTTTGGCAGGGCTGCCCACATAGAGCCAACCACTTTCCAAAACTTTGCCCGGTGGAACTAGTGTACCTGCACCAATCATCACATCATCCGGAATGATGACATCATCCAGAATAATGCTGTTAATCCCGATTAATACGCGATTACCAATCGTACAACCATGCAATGTCACATGATGGCCAATCGTGACATCTTCACCAATGATCAAAGGCGAACCATTCGGTTTATCGGCTTTTTTATGACTGACATGCAACATGGCATGATCCTGAACATTCGAGTTTTTACCAATCCGGATCGAATTAACATCACCACGAATCACGGCAAAAGGCCAGACAGAGACATTTTCAGCCAAGACCACATCGCCGACCACGATTCCCATCGGATCGATATAACACGATTCATCAATTTGTGGAGTTGTGTCTAAATAAGAACGAATGTTTTGGCTCATGGTGATCTGCTCATTAAAAGTTTAAGGATCATGTGCATAGTATAAAATAAAAAGCACCCATCTGAATGAGTGCTTTGGTCTTAGTGCTAGACTAAAACAGTCTATTTAAACTTAGAACAAGTTTGAGAAGAATTGTTTAATGTGGTCGAGCATACGTGCGAAGAAACCAGCTTCTTCAACCGCGTTTAAAGCCACCAATGGTTTTTCTGAAATTACTTTACCATCCAGAGTCGCTACGTATTTACCTACGACCTGACCAGGCTGTAAAGGTGCAGTCAGTTTAGGCTGAACCACCAGCTGGGTTTTAATCGCGTTGGCCTGACCTTTCGGCATAGTCACATTAAAGTTTTCAGCAAGACCGATCTGAACTTCATCTTCCTTACCAAACCAGACTTTGGCTTTAGCAAGTACCTGTTTAGCCGGTTGAACATTTTTGGTTTCGAAGTTTGCATAACCCCAAGCCAACAATTCACGTGTTTGTGTCGCACGTTCCTGCATGGTAGGTGCACCAAAAATCACTGAAATCAGACGTGTAGGTCCACGTTTTGAAGAGGTAGTCAAACAATAACCGGCTTCATCGGTGTGGCCAGTTTTTAAACCATCTACACTCGGATCAGTATATAGCAGGGCATTACGGTTACCTTGCTTGATGCCATTAAAGGTAAATTCTTTTTCCGCATAAATCGGATAATACTTAGAACTGTCTTTAATGATGTGTTGTGCCAGCGTTGCCATATCTTTGGCAGTTGAATAATGACCTTCAGCCGGCATACCGGTTGAATTGATAAAGCTGGTATTGGTCATGCCAATACGTTTAGCTTCCTGGTTCATCATATGTGCAAAGGTACCCTCGTTCCCTGCAATATGTTCAGCCATGGCTTTCGATGCATCATTCCCTGATTGAATAATAATCCCGCGAAGCATTTCAAGTGCAGTTGCCGTACCATTTAAAGGTACATACATACATGATTCCGCGCTACTGCCGCGACACCATGCTGACTCGTTCATGCGCACTTGTTCATCTTCAGTGAGTTCACCGCTCAATAGTTTTTGTTCGATGATGTAGCTGGTCATCATCTTGGTCATTGAAGCAGGGGCTAATTTTTCATTTTCATTTTTTGAAGCGAGAAGTTGCCCTGTCTCGTAGTCCATTAGCACGTAGGATTTATTATTCAATTCTGGTGGTGCAGATAGGACAGTTGCTGCAAAGCTAAAACTAGGAACTAATAATAATGCAGCAAGGGCAGTTTTTTGGGTCATTTCTAGTGGGTTCCTATATCTTGATGTAAGCACGAAGAGCCTAGCATTTTAGGACAAAGCTAGGCTGACTTCTATGGGAAACCCGGTCTTATTTCAAAAGTATTGTAAGTTATCGGCAGAAAAGCAGCTTAATTGTTATAGGTGGTTAATTCATTACAAATCACCTGATTTTTTTTCTTGCCGGCTTTCTTGGCATCCGATTGTGCTTCGGCCAGAATATTGCGGAAATCGTTCTGTTTAGCCATCTGGTTTAAGCTTTCAACCGGATTACGCTGGCCCGGCATATACTCAGTCACCAGCTTGGTATAACCCTGATTAAACTGTGACTTGTCTTTGACCATGCTTGGACAGATTTCTGAAAGAACATAAATGGCTGCCAGTTCCTGTTTGGTCACTTGCTGAGTTGGGGTAACATTAATGTTTTCATCGGCTGCAAATGCAGAAGTTCCCAAAAGAGTGGCGGCAGAAATTGCGCAGAATGTTAAAGCTTGGAATATTGGATTTTTCATTGAAAACTCAAAAAATGGATTTAGAACAATAATTTGCCTAGCTTAAACTTATTTTTGAAATTGAAAAGTGGGAAAATGTAGCGAAGCTGTAGAATTATGAATAAATCTGTAAGAGAAAATAAGACGATGTTTACACCGTCTTATTTGAAAATTTAGCTGGCTTAGCCTTGGTAGTTCAGCATTTCTTCACAGACAGTTTTCTGCTCGTCTGAGCTGGTTTGCTTTGCACCCTGACGTGCTTCTTCAAGTAAAGATTTATATTCACTGTCTGCCTGTAGCTTTTGATAGCTCATGCCTTTATCTGAGTAGTCTGCAAGATAAGACTGGATCAATTGTTCAACGGTGCTGTTAAATTTTGGATTTTGACCAATGATTGCCGGGCAAACTTCAGCCATAACCTGTGCTGATGCAATATCTTCTTTTACAATGGTATTGTTTTCTTCAACAGTCAGATCGTTTGCCATGACTGAAGGGGAAATAAATGCTGCCAAGCTTAAAGTGAGAGCGCTAAATAAAGAGAATTTTTTAATCATCTTGAGCCACATATTATAAAGATGGATGTCGAGCAATAAATATATATAATTCCTGCACTAATACAATGAAATGTCCTAGTCAGTCATTTTTTAGCGTAACGAGATTTTTTAGTGAATATTTTAGTTTCAAATGATGATGGGGTGTTTGCACCCGGTATTCAGGCTTTGGCGCAAGCGCTAAAGCCTTTGGGGCGAGTGGTGATTGTGGCACCGGAAAGTGAACGCAGTGGCTTTTCTAGTGCCTTAACTTTGGACCGCCCTTTACGCCCAATCCAGATTTCTCCTGATGTCTGGGCGGTTAATGGGACGCCGGCAGATTGCGTTTACTTGGCTATGAACGGGCTATTTGATTTTGAATTTGACCTGGTGGTTAGCGGGATAAATAGCGGCGCAAATCTGGGAGATGATATCTTGTATTCCGGTACAGTCGGGGCGGCCTTTGAAGGTCGTTTAACTAAACATCCTGCGATTGCCGTATCACTGAGTGGGCCGAATGTACGTGGCTATCAGCAGCCTCAGGATTATCAGTTGGCCGCCGAATGGGTGCATGATTTTATTGCTCGTGGTTTGCCTGTTCTGCCTGAGCGACATATTTTTAATATCAATATTCCAGATGTAACTGAATTGCAGGGTGAAAAAGTGACATATCAAAGTCGCCGCCGTCAGTCTAAACCGGTGACGAGTCATGTAGATCCGCGTGGTCGTCAGGTATTTTGGATTGGACTCTCGGGAGAAGCAGTCGCAGAACCTAAGCCGGGATTTAGCGAGATTGATTCAGACTTCTCTGCGGTCGCCAATGGCTATGTCAGTATTACCCCGATTCAGATGGATGCCACCAATTATGAGAGTCTGCGGAATTTACAAACACAATTGGCAGAAAATGCGTCCTTAGTGTTATAACTTTGTGAAAAACTCGCGATTGCAAGTATATTGCCGTAAAACTTTGCTAATCTTAACGGAATTTTGCAACCGTATAGCATTAGAGAGGAAGATAATGTTCTTGGTGTTACCGAAATGTGTCGTAGCTTCGCCTGCAACCCTGATTAAAACCCTCGTTTTATCGACCGTTGTTATTTCTACAGGAGTAATTACCGGTTGTGCCACCAAACCCCAGGTGAATAATGCAACGCGTTATGCAACAGCTCCTGATTTCTATACGGTGCGTTCAGGAGATACATTGAGTGGGATTGCAGCACGTTATGGACTGAACTATATCAGTGTCGCAGAGATGAATGATATCAGTGCGCCGTACCGGATTTATGTCGGACAATCGATCCGCCTGAAAACCCATACTACGCGCCGTAGCACCAGCACCCAAGCAGTGACTCAGGCAGCGCCAATCCAGCGTCAAATAATTGCAGTGCCTACACCGGCACCGGTGACACCAGCAACGACAGTACAAACCACACCACGCGTCAGTACATCTGCACCTGTAACACCAGTATCTACTGCAGCAGGTCTACGTTGGGTAAAACCATCGAATGGCGCGATTCTTCAGCAATACAATTTAGCTTCTAATATCAAGGGAACCCGCTATAGTGGCAATGTCGGTGATCCGGTATTTGCAGCAGCAGACGGGCAGGTAGTGTATGCCGCTGATGGCCTGAAAGAATATGGCAATCTGGTGTTGGTAAAGCATATCAATGGCTATATCACCGCTTATGCACATAACAGTAAATTGAATGTGAAAAGTGGCCAAAATGTAACGGCTGGTCAAAAAATTGCAGAAATGGGATCGACTGGTACAAACCGTACCATGCTTGAGTTTCAGGTGCGCTTAGACGGCAAACCTATTAATCCTACTGCAGTTTTACCAAACAATTAAATAAATAATGCAAAGTGTAAATTTCGCCGTATAATACAATAAGTTGCTTTTATCAAATGATGAAGCACCTCATAAGTTTAGAGGGAAATTTATGTTAGATCAACTTCGAGCAATGGGTGTCTTTGCTTGCGTTGTGGAGAAGAACTCGTTTAGCGGTGCTGCCCGTGAATTAGGGATTACGACCAGCGCCGTCAGTCAACAAATTCGCTCGTTAGAACACGATATGGAAGTCGTACTTCTAAATCGTTCGACGAGAAAATTAAGTCTGACCGAAGCGGGACAAGCTTTTTTCCATAGCTGTCAAGAAATGTTATCTGCTGCTGAACGCGGTAAAGTCCGGATCAATGAATTACGTGATGATCTTGTGGGTGAGCTGCGTATCGTTTCTTTGCCAGAATTATGCGCGAATCATGTGATTCCTGCACTTTCTCATTGGATGGCTGCACATCGTGGCTTGGCAGTACATTTAGAAACAAACAATCATGAGGTTGATTTGTTGGATGGGCGGGTTGATATCGCCCTAAGATTTGAACAGAAAAATGATGAGCATAATCTTCAGGTTGTGCCATTGATACAGATTGAGCAAATTCTGGTGGCGACACCGAGTTATATTAATCAAAGCACTATTATTTCGAGACCTGATGACCTTAAAAATCATGAGGTCTTACCTTTGACACAGCTTAAAAACCATCAGTATTACCATTTTCAACATGTAAATACTGCAGAAAAAGCCGAATTTGAACTGAAATCCCGTTTCAGTACCAATAACGGTTTGGTTGCGAAATCGATGTGCTTGCAGGGCAATGGGATTGCCAAGGTTTTATATCTTGATGCTAAAAAGGATTTGCTTAACGGTACTTTAGTTGAAGTTCTGCCTGAATGGAGACTGCCACCGATTACACTGTATGCGGTTATTCCGAAACGTGAACAACAACCTACAAAAATTCTTCGTTGTCTTGATACCTTGAAACAATATTTTAGCCAGATCTCTGGCGGACGTATGTTACAAAACGCATCATAGAATGCAGAATAATAAAAAAGCCGCTTTAGAGCGGCTTTTTTAATTTTTAGGCTAGGACTTTATGCCAAATAAGCTTTGATCATTTTTACCAGACGTTCGATCAACTGGTCTGCCTGCTCCTGAGTAATATTCAGGGTAGGTAACAGACGAACGACATTGCCTGCAGTGACATTGATAATCATCTTGTATTCATCGCGTGCAATCGCAACCAGATCACCGCATTCTTTTGGTAATTCAATCCCGATCATCAGACCAAAACCACGTACGATGACATTTTGATCTGCCAGTTTGTTGCGTAGCTGGTCAACGATATAAGCACCTTTTTCAGCAGCATTCGCGACGATATTTTCTTTTTGCATAATATCGAGAATAGTATAGACCACACGCGAACCCAGTGCTGTACCGCTATAGGTAGAACCGTGATTTCCAGCAGTTAATACGCCGACACCACGACCTTGAGTCATCACTGCACCAATCGGGAAACCGTTTCCTAAGCCTTTGGCTGTGGTCAGTACATCCGGAATAATATTGGTGTGCTGGTAAGCAAAATATTTACCGGTACGGCCATTACCAGTTTGTACTTCGTCCAGCATCATCAGCCAGTTGTGCTGGTTACAGATATGACGGATTTCTTCTAAATAGCTGAAACCTTGAGGTGCGGTATTCACACCGCCTTCACCCTGAATAGGCTCAATCAAAATCGCTACGATATCCGGATGATTGATTGCAGCTTCTTCAATTGCTTCGATATCACCAAAAGGTACACGAATAAAACCTTCAACCAGCGGGCCAAAACCTTCTTGCACTTTTTTATTGCCTGTAGCAGACAGGGTGGCCATGGTACGACCATGGAAAGACTGGTCAGCGACAATAATTTTTGGTGAAGCAATGCCTTGCATATGACCAAATTTACGTGCAATTTTGATTGCACCTTCATTGGATTCTGCACCACTGTTTGAGAAGAATACTTCTTCCATGCCTGCAACTTCAGCCAGTTTTTGTGCGGCAGCAGTTTGCCAAGGCACTTCAAACAGGTTGCTGGTATGAATCAGGGTCGCTGCCTGTTCAGCAATCGCTTCGGCAATGACTGGATGCGCGTGTCCCAAACCACATACGGCAATGCCGGTTAATGCATCTAAATACTCTGTACCATCTTCGGTATAAAGATATGCACCTCGTCCTCGGACAAAGCTGATCGGTTGACGGCCAAAAACAGGCATCAAATGAGACGGTTGATCAGTTTGTACCGGTGCGAGGGTAATATTATTCATGACTAACTCTTAACTGTTAGGTGGAAAGAAAAACTTATATAAGCAAAAACCCGCTCAGATTTAAAGGGTAATTGTAAATAAAATTGGAATTATTGCTTTAGACATACTGTTTTGCCTGGATTTGGGTATAATGCGAGACAGATGAGTTGAGGATTTATCAATGACTGAACAAGCACGCGATACCGAAGCGTTAATTCGTGACCAAATTGCAAAACACGCAGTACTTCTTTACATGAAAGGCACACCGCAATTTCCACAATGTGGTTTTTCTGCACGTGCAGTAGAAGCACTCAGTCAAATTGGTCGTCCGTTTGCTTATGTAAACATTCTGGAAAACCAGGACATTCGCGCGATGTTACCACAAATCGCCAACTGGCCGACATTTCCACAGCTTTGGATCAATGGTGAGTTGATCGGCGGTAGTGATATCATGCTCGACATGTTCCAAAAAGGTGAATTAAAGCCTTTAGTTGAACAGTACAGCCCGGCAGTTGATGCTTAATTTTGTATTAAATTAAGTCCAGATGTGAAAAAGCGCTTCATTGAGAAGCGCTTTTTTTGTCTCTATTTTTGCTTAGGTCAAGGTCAGAGTTAATCCTCTGTCGCTGCATCCGGCTGTTCAACTGTCGAAACATCAGCTTCAACTTCAGTTTGTGGCTCGACGATTTGCTTCTTGTCTTTCTTCTTCTTTTTTTTCTTTTTCTTCGGTACTTCGACCAGTTCGGCACCATCTTCAATCGCTTGCCAATAATCCAGCTGTGCCATCACTGCGGCATAGATTGAATTTTTGCTATAGCGACCTTTTTTATCCAAGGTACCGACAGGACGCGCCATCAGGATTTCCAGTGCCTGATCAATAGTATCAATCGCGTGAATATGGAACTGGCCTTCTTCCACAGCAATGGTGACATCTTTACGCAGCATTAGATGTTGCATATTTTGCCGTGGGATAATTACACCTTGTTTTCCGGTCAAGCCTTGTAACTTGCAAGCATCAAAGAAACCTTCAATTTTGGCATTCACACCGCCTACCGGCTGTACTTGACCCAGCTGGTTCATGGAACCGGTAATGGCCCAGGACTGATCAATCGGTAACTGACTGATGGCAGATAGCAAGGCAGAAAGTTCCGCGACTGTGGCGCTGTCACCATCGACCTGACCATAACTTTGTTCGAACGCTAGCGCAGCAGAGAAGTGCAAGGTCTGTTCACGGCCAAAATGTGCTTTCAGGAAAGACGACATCAGCAACACGCCCTTGGCATGTAAGGAGCCACCGAGTTCGACACTGCGTTCGATATCCAGAATATCACCGCCACCTTGGTAAACCGAAGCAGTCAGACGTGAAGGCAGACCAAACTCAACATCAGCATAGTGAATGACGGACAGGGCATTGATTTGGCCCAGACGATGACCACGGGTTTCGATCAGTTGGGTACCACGGGTCAGATCCTGCCAGTACAGTTCACGTAAATAGCCAAGACGATATTTACGGTGATCCAGTGCGGTATTGATATGTTTTTCTGAAACCATCTTGTCACCGGCCTGGAAGGCATGATGATGTGCTTCACGAATCAGATCGCCCAGCGTCAGGGCATGTAATGACAATGAACTTTGATCTTCGGCCTGACGACTGGAATCTGTGAGCAATGCCGCCAAAGCGGAACGGTCAAAAGGCAGTAATTTATCGGATTGCACATAGTCGGCAATCAGCTGCATATAAGCCTGCTCGTTATCGTCATTACGTTGTAATGTATCGGTAAAATCAGCACGGATTTTAAAGATGCTGCCCAGCTCTGGTTCAAGCTCTAAAATTTCATAATAGATCTCAGGCTCAGCCAGCAAGATCACCTTGATATTCAGAGGAATTGAAGCAGGTTCGATTGAAATGCTGCCGGTCAGCGTGATCATATGCTCGAGCGAGGAAAGTTTTAAATGCCCCGATTTAAGCGCGCGCTTCAAGCCTTGCCATGCATACGGCTGTTCCAGCAATTGTTCCGCTTCCAGCATCAGGAAGCCACCGTTAGCCTTGTGCAAGGTACCTGGACGAATCAAAGTAAAGTCCGTGGTAATCGTACCATTTTGGGTCAGTTGTTCCACATGCCCCAATAAATTGTAATGCGTTGGAAAATCTTCAAAGATTACCGGTGCGCCACTGTTCGGCTTATGGGTAATAATCACATTGGCCTGATAACGTGCTGGAACGCGACTGAACAGTGCCGGAGTGAAATCGTCTTCTTCCTGTTCCAGCACAATTTCGACATTGTTGATAATGTCTTCGGCATAATATTTCAGGTAATGTTCCAGACCTTCCACATGTTTGAATTTTGCCAGAATCTGTTCGACTCGCGGTAAGACCACCTGCTTGGCGATATCGCGGTTCAGGATCTGTACGCGATCACGTGCATCATCTTCCAGATCACCCAGGTGCAAACCCAGACGTTCCAGTTTCTTGTCCATATAGCGCATGTTGGACGCCAGTTCAGCACGATCTTTATTGCTTAAGGCATTCAGATCTTCCTGAGACATTTCCTGCAATTTGTCATCAATCAGATGCACGGGGACAAAACAATGCTCATCATGTCGAGAGATCAGCTTCAGATCCAGTTCTGCACCTTCCTTGGTGAGTTCGATGAGCGCCTGCTGCTGTTCATCACCGGTTTCTTGGCGAATCATTTCAATGCGGTTGTGATAGGTCTCTGCAGTAAAACGGCGCTCAAGCTGTTTTAGAATGGTTTGCCAGCTTTGATTCAACATGGCTTGGAATTTTGGGCCCTGACCTGAGGGCAGTTCCAGCGCAATCGGCTGACGCTGGTTCTGAAAGTTATTGACGTACACCCAGTCATTCGGGGTTTCCATAGTTTTGGCGTGCTGCTGCAGCAAACGCTTCACCATGGTGCGTTTTCCGAGTCCTGCGGTACCGACGGCAAAAATGTTATAACCGGAATAAGGCAGGGCAATCCCGGCCTCAACTGAGGCGCGTGCGCGATCTTGGCCCAAAAAGTTATTCAGGGGCTTGATCCGTTTGGTTGACGCAGGAATTTTTTCTAGGTTTGGAATGTGCGTCAGCTGGGTGGATGTTAACCGGGTATGGTCCAGAGTATTTTTAATTTCGCTTTGTTCAAATGCAGAGATAAGTAAATCTGAGCGGATTTTTTGTGGAGTTGTGCTGGTGTTGCTGGCAATAGAAGAATTAATTTGATCGAGTCTCTGGGTCACTGTTGAAAATCCAAAACGAAATATTACGTTGATAGGAGTTAAGGTATACAGATTTACTTGAAAAATTCAAGCCAACATGTCGCTTTTGCCAGAAAATAAAAAACCGGAAATGTGATAAATATATAAATCTTGTTGAAAGATACGCTATTACAGGATTGAATAGCAGCAATTGGTTTTTCTGCGGAAAATAATAAAGCAATGACAACACAAACGACGGGTTGGAAATCCGCATTTACAGCATTTTTAGATCGACGTGCATTGATCATGCTGTTCTTGGGGTTTTCGGCTGGTGTGCCGATTCTTCTGATTTTTTCGAGTCTGTCTTTATGGTTAGGTGAGGCCGGAATCAGCAAAAGTGCAGTAACTTTCTTTAGCTGGGCCGCATTGGGCTATTCATTTAAATTCGTCTGGGCACCGCTCATTGATGAACTTCCTGTCCCATTTCTGACCAAGGCTCTGGGACGTCGTCGTGCCTGGTTGCTGATTGCGCAGATTCTGATTGTCTGTGCCATTTCCATTATGGCCTTTTCTGATCCGGCTTTGGGTGCAACACATTTACAGCAAATGGCGCTCGGTGCAGTCCTGCTTGGTTTCTCCGCAGCAACGCAGGATATTGTGATTGATGCCTACCGGATTGAGCTGGCGGAAACCCAGATGCAGACCGTATTAGCCTCTACCTATAATGCCGGTTACCGGATCGGGATGATTGTTGCTGGTGCTGGTGCATTGTTTCTTGCGGCCTATTTGGGAACAGCCAAAGGCAACTATATCTATGATGCCTGGAAATGGACCTATCTGGCGATGGCTGCTGTCATGCTGGTCGGTATTATCACCACACTGTCCATTCGGGAGCCGCAGGTTGACCGTGTGCGAAAACACTATGTGCGCAGTGATTATTTCCGTTTAGTCGCCGTATTTTTTGTGGCGGTGATCAGTTTTGTCTTGAGCTATATCTATTCGGGCAATCTGGTGGCCAGCATCACCGAACAATTCGCCATTCAAGATACCTTTGCCTTGTTCTGTTTTGAAGCTTTGCGCTTTGTTGGCTCGGGTGCAGTGGCCTTTGCGATTGGTGCAAGCTTGGTAAAAATGGGTGCGGTTAACAAGCAAATGGCCTATGAAACCTGGGTCAATCCGGTTGCAGATTTCTTTAAACGTTATGGCTTGAAACTGGCATTGGTGTTGTTATTGCTGATCGGTTTTTATCGGGTTTCCGATATTATTGCCGGCGTCATTTCCAATGTGTTCTATCAGGACCTGAATTTCAGTAAAGAACAGATTGCCGAGGCCGTTAAAGTCTATGGGGTGATTTTCTCTTTAGTCGGTGGTTTCCTTGGCGGGCTCTTGGCCCAGAAGATGAACATCATGAAACTGATGTTTGTCGGTGCCGTACTGGCCTGTTCTACCAACCTGATTTTTATCGGCCTGGTCAAGTCTGGTGAAAAACTGGCAGCTGTGGAAGTTAAAGCCGGTAATCAGGTTTATCAGGCAGAGACCGATGAAGTGGGTTACTGGAAGCTAGATGTACCGAGTGCAGTGCTGGCGCAGAGCAAACAGCTACAAGTGTCAGCCGCTTATCTTAATGCAGATAATACCAATCAAGCGCCAGTGCAGGTTAATATGCCATATTTGACCGCACAACAGGACAGCACCCAGTTACAGATCCTGCCGATCACCAGTGACAATACCCTCACTGTAGCTGAACAGGACAAGACCATTGTAGTGCGCGGCCAGTATGTCGGTAAAGCACTGCAAGAGAATCAAAAGATTGTGTTGCAAATCAACGATCAGAATATTGATGCAAAACTGGAAAGCGAAGGCGTATTTACTGCCGCGATTCCTGCACAACAACTGATTCAGTCACCTGCACATATTATCAGTGCCGTCCTGATGCAAGATGGTCAAGCACTACAGCAAACCATACATGTTTATCAGGTCAATGATCACTTGGCCAGTACCCAGAATCTGGATGTCGATATTCAGCCCTTAACAGTGGTGGATAGCAGCAGTTCAGATACAGTCGAAGTCAGTGGTAAGGTAATTAAACCTTATAGCGACAAGTGGCTTTATTTTGCTATTATTGTCGACAATCTGGCTGCTGGGCTGGCTGGTGCTGCGTTTATTGCATTCTTGTCGAGCTTGACCAGTGTGTCTTTTACCGCTGTTCAATATGCGATTTTTAGCTCACTCATGACTTTGACCCCTAAGATTTTAGGCGGATATTCGGGTACTATAGTCACCAATATCGGTTATCCGAATTTCTTCCTGATGACTACTCTAATCGGGATTCCGATCCTGATTCTGGTGGTTTGGGTCGCAAAACTGCTCGGTGAACACCAACAACAATCTGTACAGAAGGATGATTAATATGCGCATGCTGCATACCATGTTACGTGTAGGCAATTTAGAACAATCTCTCAAGTTCTATACTGAAGTACTTGGCATGACTTTGCTTCGTAAGCGTGATTACGAAGAAGGCCGTTTTACCCTGGCTTTTGTCGGTTATGGCGATGAAGAGAATCACACCGTACTGGAATTGACCCATAACTGGGATACAGACAGCTATGAACTGGGCAATGCTTATGGTCATATCGCGATTGCAGTTGATGATGCTTACAAGGCGTGTGAAGAGATTAAAGCGCGTGGCGGTAATGTGGTGCGTGAAGCTGGCCCAATGAAAGGTGGCGTGACTGTAATTGCATTTGTTGAAGATCCAGATGGCTACAAGATCGAGCTGATCCAGCAAGACAACAATGCACGTAATAACTAAGTGTGACGTAGCGAGATATATGAAATGCATTCATGTATAGATGAAAATATTACATCAATCTGAGTGCATAGCATGGGCCCGGCATCTGTTAAGATAGCCGGGCATTTTTATATCAAACAATAAAATCTGAGGGATTATAGGGATATGCTTAAGTTCTTGGCATTGGATCGGTTTACGATACTGTTGTTTGTGATGGTTTTGCTGGCCAGTGTGCTGCCAGTTTCGGGGCAGGCGGCTGAAGTCTTTGGCTGGGTAACGACAGGAGCGATTGCCATCCTGTTTTTCCTGCACGGCGCCAAACTGTCTCGTGAAGCCGTGGTGCAAGGCATTATGCACTGGAAATTGCATACTTTGGTTTTTGCGCTAACTTTTGCCCTGTTTCCAATTCTCGGACTTTTGGCCAAGCCGATTTTATTGCCAATGCTCGGACAGGAGCTGTATTGGGGTTTCCTGTTTATGTGTTTCCTGCCATCCACTGTGCAATCCTCGATCGCCTTTACTTCAGTGGCTCATGGCAATGTCGCCGGGGCGGTATGTAGTGCCTCTTTTTCCAATTTGATCGGGATGTTTATTACTCCGCTATTGGTAGCATTTTTTATTCTCGGTCAATCTGATCATGGTTTTGATCCGACTTCCTCGATTATCCAGATTACACTGCTGCTCTTGGTGCCATTTATTTTAGGGCAGATTCTGCGTCCATGGATCTATCCGAAAATGATGAAAATGCCAAAAATCGTCAAGGTCTTCGATCAAGGTTCTATTTTATTGGTGGTGTATGGAGCTTTTAGTAGCGCCGTAGTGGCCGGGTTGTGGAATGAAGTGAGCCTGAGTACCTTATTGTTGTTATTGCTGGCTTGTTCGGTGTTACTCACCATTGTGATGTTATTATCACTTTATATTCCACGCTGGCTGGGCTTTAGCCGCGCTGACCAAAAAACGGCATTCTTTTGTGGTTCCAAGAAAACCTTGGCCAGTGGAGTGCCGATGGCGCAAATTTTATTTATTGGCCAGCCGCTGGGCATGATTGTCCTGCCGATCATGATTTTTCATCAGATTCAGTTAATGGTCTGCGGGATTATTGCCAATCTGTGGGCCAAAGAGGCTGGATCGGAAGCTGAAGAATAATTCGCATATTGAATTCGTTTCACGTATAATAATGCCCACTTGTTGTGCTTAGCTCTGACGGTATCCGTCTCGGTGGGCCAAAAGAATGGTCTGTTGTGGTGTTGATCTGCATGAACGATGTTCCTGCTTCCTCATTTGAGAGTGATCAATAGCGATGACAGCTAAACCTTCTTGAATCTAATGGAGTAATCGACGATGCGCGCCGATATTCACCCAAAATATGAAACTTTAGTTGCTACTTGTTCATGTGGTAACGTAATCGAAACTCGTTCAGCTCTTGGTAAAGAAACTCTTTATCTAGACGTATGTTCAGCTTGCCACCCATTCTACACTGGTAAGCAAAAGAACGTTGACACTGGCGGTCGTATCGACAAGTTCAAACAACGTTTTGCTGGTATGTCACGTTCTGTTAAACGTTAATACCCAAAATGAAAAAACGGGCTTTAAGCCCGTTTTTTTGTGCCTACAATTTAGAAAATTATCATTGGATTTCCTAAATTGTAGGCTTGTACAAGATCTTAGTGATCCTGTACATCAATCAAATGATCAAGTTTTTTCTGGAAATAATTCCCTTGAATAAAGCGGGCATCCACGTTCCAGGCATTCGCGAACAGTGTCATATCATTTAATTCACGGATCAGGATATTGAGTGGCTTGATTTCATTATAGCTGGTGATTTTTTCCTGTAACTGCTCAATCTCGGTATCTTTATTGAGCATATTAGTTAAGCTCGAATGTAAGCTGACACCATCCAGTTCCAGTTCGCGCAGTAAATTTGGACTGTACATTGATTGACCAAAATCACGAAGTGCAATCAGCGCGCCATGTTCATGCAATACGCGTAGATATTTTTGTGCATCTTGCTGATTCAGTAAAATATCTTCTTCTGAGAATTGCAAGATTAGCGGATGCTTCACTTTACTGCGAATAATCGTAATCAGCTTGGAAATAAATTCCGGGAAGGTGCGGTCTTTAAATAGCACGGCACGGTTCAAATTAACAATTAAGCTTGCATCAGGATACTGGGTAATAAAGTTGTGTAGCTGTTTACTGGCTTCAACCAGAATCCAGCGATCCAGTTTAATGGACAGTTCATCATCTTCGTGAAGTTCTAAAAGGCTAGAAATATCCTGCCATTTATTCTCAAAAATAAAGCCACTGGTCACTTCATAGGTATATAAACGCGTATCTTCTTTATCATAGAGTTGCTGATACTTTAAATGGATCTCGCCACGTTCCAGACATTCACTTAAGGCTTTCAAAATAGAAGGTGTAGCGCTAGGAATAGACGTGACTGCTGGACTGATCGTTGCCACTGTTGAGCTGGCAACTGGTGTTTCAGCAACACTGAAATCTATACTTGGCATTTCTACCATGGCCGGACTGCTCAGTGATGCAGGAATATCGAGTTTAAATTCAGGTACAGCTTCTGCTTGAGGTAAAGATGTCGAGAATGCTTGTCCAATCAGCGTATTGCATTGCATTTCATCTTGCAAACCCTGTTCAAGCATGACATAGCCCAAGCGCAAATTTAGAGGGAATGACTTTGGTCCCACTGTAATGAGTTGCGGTTTGCTTAAGGCATTTAAACTGATCAGTTTGGATTCAAGAATTGCTTTAGAGTCTGCCTGGAACAGACCGACAACGACATCATATTCCAGTTTAAACAGGGGAATATGGGTCTGTTCCTTGAGGAATTCTTGGACTGCATCAAAGTACCCATTAAAAGTGGTCCAGTCAGACTGTAGAACTTCCGGATCATAAGCGCTAAAAGAGAAAGTGACTAAGGCATTCACCGGTGCAGACTGCTTACTAAGTTCACGTTTAAGTGACTGAAAAACGCTTGGTTTTCCAGGAATTTTCTCGGAGGAAACCGTTTTAGATTGAGTATCAATGCTAATTTGTACAGCATCTTCTTCAGCCGTTGAAGGCAAGAATTCCAGTTTTAATGGGTTAGATGCGGACACATGCGGATTCAGAGACTGGATCTCGACCCGACCTAAATCAAATTGACCCTGAGAAATTTTTTTGAAACGCGTTTTAAAATCATTCAAATCTGAAGGCTGGAGCAGATCTAGCAAAGGTAGGCCAATAATCTCATCTTCATTTTGCAAGCCAAACAGTTTCAGGTAGTCCGCATTGGCCTGAATATGAATTCCTTCCTGAATGGTGGCAACAGCACGGTTGCTGTCATCTACTAAAGATTGTGCCTGAATTTGAGCTGTTTCTAGCTCAGTCATTAAATGTTGCTGAGACTGTGACAAACGGCTAAATGACAATGCTCGAACCAGTCCCACATAAAAGCGTTCCAGGTAGTCAAAATTGAGAATGTCATAGATCCCTTTACGGATATATTGCGCATATTGTTCAGCCTGGTAATCATCCGGTTTAAGCAAAATCATCGGCAGATTAGGCTGCTGCGAAAGGCGCACCAAACTTAAGGCCTGTTCATATTTCAGGTCGTAGGCACGTCCAAAAATAATCAGATCCCAGTTGAAATTTAATTGTTTTTCAAAAGATTGCAGATCATCTAGCAGAACAGCATCCACCTGATAATCATTACTGGTCAGCAGATCACGGATTTGGTTATATCTAATTTGATTATCATCAATAATCAGTAAACGTGTTTCAGTACGTTTTAACTTTTTAGACAATAATGGATTTCTCACTTCAATGCTTCCCATAAATCATGATTTCTGCTTTCATTCATGTGCTGATCGATAAAGTTTTCGATCATCTCTTCTTCCTGATCATTCAATAATTCATAATCAAAACGGATGAAACTCTGCGTAATCAGTTGTGCTTTGGTCAGATAGATTTTGAGTTCTTCCTGACCGAGACGTAAATGAATGGTTTGTTTTTCCCTAAACATCTGTGAACCAGAGACAATCAGGCTGGTCGAGACCTGATCCAGTTGCGTCATTTTCACCAGGAGTGCGGGTTGATAGTTGACATGATGACGTTCGGTACGGGCATAGGCCGCACAAGGAAAGAGTTCTTGTGCCAGAATTTCTAGTCCGATTTCTAGGCTCTTGTCAGTGGACTGCTTGATCCAGCGAATCACACCGCCACGCCACTGGCTCTGGGTTTTTTCCTGAACCAGAATAAATTCACCAGTTTTTAAATTGGCAGGTGTAATACCAGTCCATTTAATCCGGTAACCATTGACACTAATATCCAGAACTTCAGCGCTATGAATCTGTTTCGTTTCGCGATCGAGCGCCTTGATACTGCTAAAGGCACTTGGAATCGTATTTTCCATCGAGCTGACAAAACTGCTTTCGCTCTGGAAATTATAATTGGCATCGAGTTCCAGGGTTTCATTGAAGTTTTTACCTTTAGACAGGTAAAAATGCGCCACGCTCAAGCCAAAGCAGATATTGATCTGTGCTGAATATTCATAACGTTCATGACGACGCTCGACATTGTTCGAGAGCAGATTGTAGATATGAAAATGCAGTGCAGGGGTCAGGAACAGTTTTTCATTCCGCGACAGATACTGGGCATTTTTGCTTTGAGTGCCCGTTAAATGATCCATCAGGTTCTGGGTGGAAATATAGAAGCTCGGCTGAAATTGTGCCTCTTGATGGGTGTTAAAGATCGGCGGATGATCTTTGCTGGCATCGACCACATAACGGGACAGCGTGGTTTCCTTCGGCAGGATCTGTACCAGTTTGGCCCAGTCAAAACTGCATAGATACAGGCCCTGAATTTCTGCAGGCCGGATCTGATGAGTATTGAAGATATCCAGTAAAATCAGCTGTGCATAGGCATGTGCAATGTTCTGGATCTCATGCTGGGTGCCTAATACCTGATTGATATTGCTTTGATAGAAATTGTTGTCTATTGCACATTCAAGCAGTTGATGGGCAGCCAGCCATTGTCCCAGACCTGGCGTGCTATACAACATATGCTGTTGATATAACAGAAGTGTGAGTTGTTGCAGGGCATAATAAATCGATACCATCCGGGCAGTTTGAATGCTCTTCTTTTTGCCTAGAGAAAATAGCGAAAACTTCTGATGGGTCAGCTGATGATTACAGCGTTTGACGATATCAATATAAATTTTGGCAAAATGACTGCGCAGCAGCATGGCCAGTTCAATGATCTGGTCATTTCGGTCGGAAGTGATCAGGCCCTGATTGACGAAATGCTTTTCCAGACTGGTCAGGACATTTTCAAGGGTGGGATGCAAGACCTGAATCAGGTCAAAGCGCAGGGTTTCTGGACATTTCAGCTCGGAAATTTCCAATAAGGCATTAAACAGGGATTTGGATGAATTCCCCAGCTGTAGAATCGAAATCCCCGCAACCCATTCCTGCAAAGCCTTAGCAGTGGTTGGGCAAAAGCTCAACTGCTCTCGTTTAAGTTCCGTCGGTGTCTGAAAAATGTCTGAAGTATGCGTGCTCATCTTTATTATTTAACTCAAAAATGTTGAAACCCCAAAAAGCGGTGTCTTATTCTTCTCGCCCGCTATTTCTCGAACCAGTTTAGGAACCAAATACCCCGGCAGGTTCGCTAAAACTTCTGTATAAATCTCATTAATATGGTCAGGCGCTAAATCAAAATGATGCGCACCTTTTACTTTATCAAGTACATGTAAATAATAAGGCATGACCCCGGCATCAAACAAGCGATAGCTTAAATCTACTAAAACCTGAGCAGAATCATTCACCCCGTTTAATAAAACCGCCTGATTCAGAACGGTGATCTGCTGTTGAACCAGTTGGTTTAAACGCTTGCAAGTGAAGTCATCCAGCTCCGATGCATGGTTTGAGTGTACCACCAGAATAATACGTAGCCTACTGTTTTTTAACATGCTAAGTAACTCTTCGTCGACTCGGTTGGGGATCACAATAGGAACTCGTGAATGTATTCTTAAGAATTTGAGATGTGGTACTGATTCCAGTCGTTCAATCCAGGTTTTTAATTTTCGGTTCGATAAGGTCAGTGGATCACCGCCACTCAAAATCACTTCATTAATATCGGGTTGGCTTTCCAGATATTGCTTGATATTTATCCAGTCTTCATTTTTAGGCAGATTTTCCTGATAGGGAAAATGCCGGCGGAAACAATAACGGCAATGGACAGCACAGGCACCAGTCAGTGTCAGCAAGAAACGGGATTTATATTTGTGCAGTACGCCAGGTTGCTGATTGGCCTGTTCTTCGCCCAAGGGATCAGTGACAAATCCCGGATGCTCTTCCAGTTCCAGATGATGGGGCAGCACTTGTAAAAGCAGGGGGTCTAAAGGGTTTCCGGCCTGCATTTTGCCCACAAAAGCACGTGGTACGCGCAGTTTAAACTGTTCAGAAGCTAAAATGGCGCCTGAGAGAAGCTGTTCAGGTGCGAGTTGCAGTACTTCAAGCAGTTCGCGTGGATCAGTGATCAGGTCGCTGAGCTGTGATTGCCAGTTTTGTTCTTGATATAAATAGTTCGTCATGCCGGAAGATTAACAATAATAAGTGAGAGGAAAAAGCCTGATGGGCGCAGTTTAACAGTTTGTGCGGAAGCGCAATAATCCACTGCGCTATAAAATAAAGAGTGATTAAGCTATGCTGATCTTCGTGCTCGCCTGATGGTATTTTAACGTTGAGCAAGACATGAATAAACAAAGGATTTTCATGTCTGATTGTAACTTAAACATCCTGAGTGGGTGAAAGCGGATTTTTTCATTGCGGCAAAGTGTATTGCTCATTTAGAATACGCAACATCAAATGAATGTGCATGTGGCAACTCAATGTTCGTGTCAGACTTGCTAAATGACATCGCAACAGCCCATAGCATCAATAGATTAAAGTTAGTAAGTTTGGAGTGCGCCAGTCATGGCCTATTATTCTACGAATGATTTCAAGTCAGGCCTTAAGGTTATGCTTGATGGCAACCCATGTTCAATCATGGAAAACGAATACGTAAAACCAGGTAAAGGCCAAGCTTTTAACCGCGTAAAATTACGTAACCTTAAATCAGGTAAAGTTCTGGAAAAAACTTTCAAATCAGGCGAGAACCTAGAAGCGGCTGATATCGTTGAAGTAGAAATGGAATACTTGTACAACGATGGCGAAATGTGGAACTTCATGGATCCTGTTACCTTTGAACAGATCGCAGCTGATAAAACAGCGATGAGCGATGCTGCAAAATGGTTAAAAGACGATTCAAATGAAAAATGTACCATCATGTTGTTCAATGGCGTGCCTTTAAACGTGACTCCACCGAACTTCGTCGTACTTAAAATCGTTGAAACTGATCCAGGTGTTCGTGGTGATACTTCTGGCGGTGGCGGTAAGCCAGCGAAACTTGAAACAGGTGCTGTAGTACGTGTTCCATTATTCGTACAGCAAGAAGAAAGCGTTCGTGTAGATACCCGTACTGGTGACTATTTAGAACGTGCATAATGGTTTGAAAATAGACTATTATCGAGAGGGATGATTTAAATCATCCCTTTTTTTATGCCAAAGTCTTAGAGGAAAAGCAAAAGAACAGGCGTAAAGTCGCAAGGGAAAACAGCAGTACCTCGAACAACAACAATCACGCTGATTTGTATGCATCACAATATGAGGGATTGAATGGAAACTTTACAAAAGAAGTCGACGCTGACTTCGAAAATGATTTGGCTTTTGGTAGCCATTGTGGGTGCAGTCTCTTTTGGAGTTCTAGCACTGAGTCGGGGTGAGCATGTCAATGCAGTCTGGCTGGTACTTGCCGCCGCCTGTGTCTATAGCATTGCTTACCGTTTCTACAGTTTGTTTATCGCCACCAAAGTATTTGAGCTGAATGAACGCCGTTTAACGCCTGCGCATCGTCTGGCCGATGGTCTAGACTATGTGCCGACCAACAAAAGCGTTCTGTTTGGCCATCACTTTGCAGCGATTGCCGGTGCAGGTCCTTTAGTCGGTCCGATCTTGGCAGCACAAATGGGCTATTTACCCGGTACGATCTGGCTGTTAGTCGGTGTGGTGCTTGCCGGTGCAGTCCAGGATTTTCTGGTACTGTTTATTTCCACCCGTCGTGACGGTCGATCACTCGGTGAGATGGCCAAGCAGGAACTCGGAACCTTTGCCGGTATTATCGTGATGCTCGGTGCCTTGGGCGTGATGATCATCATTCTGGCAGTATTGGCGCTAGTCGTTGTTAAAGCACTGACTAACAGTCCATGGGGTGTATTCAGTATTGCAGCCACCATTCCGATTGCGATCTTTATGGGCATCTACATGCGTTTTATCCGCCCGGGTAAAATTGCTGAAGTCTCGATTATTGGTTTTGTCTTGATGATGCTGGGCATTATCTACGGTGAAAACATCGCACAACATCCATATTGGGGTCCGTTCTTTACGCTTTCTGGCACTGAACTCACTTGGGCACTGATCATTTATGGTTTCATTGCATCGGTACTGCCAGTCTGGCTATTGCTTGCTCCACGTGATTATCTGTCGACCTTCCTGAAAATTGGCGTGATTGCAGGTTTGGCCGTGGGTATCCTGTTTGCCATGCCTGAAATGAAACTGCCAGCGATTACCAAATTCATTGATGGGACTGGTCCTGTATTCGCAGGTTCTATGTTCCCATTCCTGTTCATTACTATTGCGTGTGGTGCGATTTCCGGTTTCCATGCCTTGGTTTCTTCAGGGACGACACCGAAACTGGTCAACAACGAACGCGATATCCGTATGATCGGTTATGGCGGTATGTTGATGGAATCTTTTGTAGCGATCATGGCTTTGATCTGTGCTGCAATTCTGGATCCAGGAATTTATTTTGCGATTAACTCACCAGCAGCCTTGCTCGGTACTACCGCAGAAAGCGCAGCAGAAGCAGTGCGAACCCTTGGTTTTGTGGTAACGCCTGAAGCCTTGACTTTACTGGCACAGGAAGTGGGTGAGAACTCGATTCTGTCGCGTACTGGTGGTGCGCCAACTTTTGCAATTGGTATGGCACATATCATTACGGAAATTTTCAATAGCCGTGAAATGATGGCGTTCTGGTATCACTTTGCGATTCTGTTTGAAGCATTATTCATCCTGACTGCTGTAGATGCCGGTACGCGTGCCTGTCGTTTCATGGTGCAGGATACTGTGGGTATTGTGATTCCTGCGGTGAAACAATCGCATAATTTCTTTGGAAACCTGTTGGGTACTGCGGTTGCGGTGGCAGGCTGGGGCTTCTTCGTGTATCAGGGCGTGGTCGATCCACTCGGTGGGATTAACAGCTTATGGCCGCTGTTTGGTATTGGTAACCAGATTTTGGCTGCGATGGCGCTCATTCTCGGTACTGTCATTCTGTTCAAGATGAAAAAACAGAAATATGTCTGGGTCACGATTATCCCGACAGTGTTCCTGTTCATCACTTCCATGACAGCAGGCTGGCAGAAGATTTTCCACGAAAATCCAAAGATTGGTTTCCTTGCGCAAGCTGATCGTTTCAATACGGCCATTGCCAATAATGAAATCCTAGCGCCAGCGAAAACTGTGGCAGAAATGCAGACGGTAGCAATGTCAAACCAGATCAATGCTGCACTCTGTGCTTTCTTTATGATCGTAGCCTTTGTCATGTTGTTTGCTGCAATTCGCGTGATTCGTCGTGCATTGGCAAATCCTGAGCCATCTGTGCATGAAGCAGAAGCGATTTATCGCGATCCTGAAGAGATTCAGCCAGCGAAAGGTCATTAAGGGGAATATTATGAATCTGAAGTTTGCCAAAAGCGGGAAAACGATGATTTATAAAATCATCAAAATGACCGTGATGTCACAAAAGGATTTAATCCTGAATCCGAAAAACTGGTCGCGGATTGCGACCTTGTGGCAACGTTTGCAGCAAAGTTTCCGTTTGATGGTCGGTGTGCCTGATTACCAGACTTATGTGGAACATATGCGCAAGCATCATCCGGATCTGGAAGCCATGGACCCGAAAACATTTTATCGTCATTGTGTGGATTCCCGGTATCCATCTGCGGGCGGTGATATGAAGAAGTGTCCGTGTTAATTGTTAAGTCATAATAAGCGCCTTTCGGGGCGCTTTTTTATTGCTTAGATTCTCAAATGAAGTGCAACAGAGATTAAATTATTGGAAGGAAGCAAGATGAGCTAGCATTTTGCTTCCGACCGACCAAAGTCAAAGTTG
>NZ_JBIUAT010000036.1:0-24277 GCF_044547685.1 Acinetobacter sp. NPDC052428 | reverse complement strand
AGCCTTCTTGTTTGGGCGGCTTTTTCGGCATTAATGGCATCGATCTTATTTTGCTCTAATCTTTTTTGGTTGGTAATCTCAGCCTGTTTCAATCTTTCAGCTGACGCCTTATTACTCTGATGCATAAAATAAAGCATGCCAGATGCAAGAATGAGAAGTCCAATAAATAAATACTTCATCTATTGCCTCTCTTAAAGATTACGCCAAAGAATTTTCACAATTCTGTCTCGGCATAAAATGACAGTGTATTCCTGTAAATCTACCTGTTTTACATACTCAGTGGCTGCACAGTGAAGTCTTCCATCTTCCAGAACGTAGAATCTCGGCTTACCAAGCTCAAGTTTACTTTTAAGTGCCTGATGACTATCCCCAATTCTTACCAAATCACCGGATGGAGTGCGAATGCTGGTAGTTGTCCTTTCTGCATACGTGAACCCCGACACCAAACATAAAGCTAATAATAATTTTTTCACACTAACCCCCTAAATAGTTATTTCCACATCATAACTTTAGGGTGCTACTTGATCAATCAGAGACCATTTCTTTTTTAAATGATTCAAAGCCTTTTTTGTCAGACTGAGCCACACGTGCTGCAACGGCGTTATTGAAGATTCCCTGCTTATATAGCTTGTTTGCTGCCTTAACGTAGTTCTGAAATGCGCCGTAGGTCATTTCCATGATTTCGCTATGCTGATGGCCCATTGATACCAGAAACTGGAATGAATCAAACCAGGTGGAGTCATCTTTCTTTTTGATGTCGCGTTTTGGCTTTTCGTATTTGAAATAAGTCTGATTGACCAGAAGCACTGCTTTAAGCAGATCTTTGAATCCCTGCTCATCAGCAGCAAGCTCTACCAGTGATTCATTGCCCAGATCGGTGACGCATGCCATAGTCGAAATCACCTGCACGCCATGAGATTTAAATAACTGTGTCAAAATCTCATCTGAATGATTTTGATCTTTGATGAAGTTCTTTAACGGCTCAGCATGCATTGCCCAGGTGTCAAAGTCTTTCATCTGGATCTGGCGGACTTCGATGTCGTTTATTTTGATGCTTCGATTCGTTGCTAGGAAAAAATCATTCATTGCGGGATCCTGAGATAAATTTTATGCATTAAAAAAGCACCTTAAGGTGCTTTCTATTAAAGATTTAGTCTAGTACTCGTCTATGTTGTGAAAATTACTAACATTTCGTTAATCAACTCTACAAAATAATTTCATCAGAAAAGCATTCTTACGCAAAACTAGATCCTTCTAACTCTAGCCTTGAATATCTTACATATCCCGACATAGCTGCTACATCCACGATTTAAATCATTCTCTACACTGAAATTAAGTCTTAGAAACGTAGAGGAAATTCAAATGAAAAAGTATTCGAAAATTCTAATCTTGGTTTTATTCGGATTCACTGGCACCGCAGCTATCGCATCAGAACCACCAATTGAGGCTACTGCTGCAGCTGAAGCGCAACAGGTTGCTTTAGAGTATGCAAAGAAACAAGCTGATACACCCGAATCATCTGATGAATAAAAGAAAGCCCTCTAATGAAGGGCTTAATAATTATTTATTCCAACTTGGTGTGCAGGAGCTTTTCCATGAAAGCTCAAATTGCTTTGGATCCATCTGATTTTCTACAAGCACTATATTTTTTTCAATCACAACAAAGCGTTGGAAAGCAGTGTATTTGTTATCTTTGTCCCTATAGCTTACCTCTCCACACTCTCCTATTTGATTACGAAACTTAGCTGAATCAGGATTTGGAAGAAAAGTTTTAGTTATCTCTCGTATTGATTTGAGCTGTTGTTCCTTTAATATCTCTGGATTAGAAGATTGAGCATTAAATTCTTGCTGACTACATCCAGTTAATATTGTAAAAACCAACAAAAAAACTATATGTTTCATAAGCCCCCCCTTTTCCTAAAGGCGGAACTTTACATTATTTTGTTGATTAAGCTGATTGTATTTGCACATACTTTTGTAATTTTATGTTTAGACGCTTTAGGGCTTTTTTATGTAAATATTAAATAATTAATAAAGATTTCAAGTTATTTAAAACCTCCCGAAGGAGGTTCTTAATTAGTTAACTTACTGACATACAAGATAAATAAAAGTAGAAATAATTATTACGGCTAGGATGGAGACAAATATTTCTATTTTAGTCATAGCAGTTTTATTCTTAACATGAACTGAATATCTTTTATATCCCCATCAGATGAAAATTAGAATAACAAAAGATTACATAATCTTTATTTTTTACTATTTATTAAGTTTCATCTTAAATGTTTTAAGACTTATTACTATAAGGCAGGCACAAAAAAAGACGCATAGCGCCGTGGAGTTCTTTGTGCCTGTGTTTGTTAGACGGCTGCTGGAATTGTCACAACATGGCCATATAGGCCTAATGCTGGATCTGATTCTTTAGTCACATCCGATAAAGCCTGACCTGAAATTTCATACTGACCCAGTTCTTCATGGATCAATGGGAAAGTGGTTTCAGGTGACTTTTTAGTTCGCCATAAGCGCACAGCCATGTGCTTACCATTTGCTGTATTCACCCCTTTAAAGAACAACTCATATTCTTCATTGAAGTTATTTGCCAAAGTGGTGTGTGTTACGGCGCCTGTTGTATAGGTGGCTAGGATCGGCATCGTGAGGTCTGCTACATCATGGAAAATCACAGTGCCAAACTTAGCATCCACGGTGTACTGATCATCAGTAAGTGTTTTTGGTGTGCCGCTGGTTGAGTCCTTAAAGGTCACTTCTGATAAATTATAACCCTTTAATTGAATTTCCTGACCAGCAACCACAGTACCTAGTGATTCATCAGCAATCGCTTTGCTTGTAACTTCAGAGTTGGTACCAGATACGATGTACTCCAGATTGTCTTTGTCAACTTCCTCCAGTGTTCCAGAGAAATTCACAGAAGTTGTATTTACCATCGTGAAGTCGGTTGTGCGATTGCCCGATGTTGATTCCTGGTGCTCAATAACATCTGCACCAATCTCAAGCTCAAAATCGGGCACGTTGCCCAGATGACGCATAGCGCCAGCAATGCCATTGGTTAGCTTGGATAAATAGAATTTACCCTGCAACGAGATATATTCTTTAGCCATTATTTTTCATCCCCTGTGGTTTTCTTGGCTGGAGCAGCGGCTTTAGTTTCAGGTACTTCCTGAATCACACCATCTGCCACTAATTTTTTGATTTGAGCATCATCCAGCCCGCCAACGACATCGCCTTTTTGAAAGCGACCGACAGGCTGAGTTGCCTTGTATTGTTTCGCCATGACTGGCTCCTAAATGAATTTTTGTGATTCAAAAATAATCGTGATGTATGCAAAGCCCGGACTATAACCATCCCGAACCGATATGAAATCCAGTGTTGTGCGTGATGCTTGAGGCTGCCAACCAGAAAGCAGTTGAATCACCTTCTCAGTCAAAAGCCCCACTTCATCACTTACAGCACGTCCATCGGTCATTTGAGATTGAGCATTGCGACATGCCACCGTGATTGCCCATTGCTGACCGATCTGGTTGATACTTCCACGACCTGCACTGGCTTTCTTGTCGATACGAACAAAATTGACGTGTGCAGACGGCGTGACCTGTGACATCTCTGTGACATTGACTGAGTTTAACGGCGTATAGATCTTTAGAAATTCTGGAATCTCTTTCAGTTTTTCTGCAATCTCGTCACGCACCGCGAAGAAGGTGCTCATCTATAAAACTCCCGACAATATCCAAAACCATAACTTCATCTTCAGCATCAAGGCCGAGTTGAGTCCGAGGCGGAATAATGGATTGCTTAACTTTCCGATATTGGCCACCCACTGCAAAAGTTATGTATTGGCCATTCTTGGGTAGGATTGTTGCGCCGTAATGCAGATGTGGTGCGTACGCAACATCTGTACCCACCTCCACACCACTTGAAAGTACATTGTGTGTGTAGGAGTTCATTAGGCGGCCAGTATCACGTAGCGTCTCGCCACCTTGCAGCTTGGCTCTCCATGAAATCTTCCACGGGTTACCATCCACACCAGTACCGGTTAAAAACCGATGCTGAACACTATTCACAAGCCCAGCACCAATCTCATCAAACAACTGGTTCTTTAAAGAATCAAAGTTACCTAATTGATTAAGCACCGCTTCAATCGGTGAACTATCTGCCTGAATGGTTATTGCAAAAGCCATAAGCACCTCACTTCATGCTGGGCATTTGATCCAGGATAGAATCTCCAAATACACCACCGGTATACGAAGTACCGACTGGCGCCGTCGAAGGTCGTCCTTTAGGTTGGTCATCCACGATCTGGTTTGTTTCAGGTAACTGAATCTGCAAATGTGCTTTGTTGTCAGCCACACGCTTTAAGAATGCGATTGCATCTTCATAACGCTGTCGCACCTCATCGGTGGGTTGCTGGAAGTAAAGACGATAGCGTGCAATATCACACGCCATACGCTTTAAATTACTCGGCACATTAGGCAGCGGCAAAGGATAACGGCCGCCGATGTGGCCGTTAATTTCCTCTGTCGCATCCTGAATTGCATCAGTTACTGAGGACTGAGAAGGAAGCATCGTTTTTAGATTTTCAATCTCATCACCAAATCGTGCGACCAAATCTTCCTCAGTCGCATACATAGATCACCTACTTGGTTTCGTCAGCAGGCTTTGGATCTGCTTTAGGTTTTGCAGCAGGCTTTGCCTTTTCAAGTTCAGCCACCTTAGCCTTCAGATCAGCAACTTCTTGATCAGATTTGGCCTTGTCAGCAACTGCGGCCTGATTGGCTTCAGTTAAGGTTTTATTTGCTGCTGTTAGTTCAGCATTGGCCTTTTCAAGTTCAGCTAAACGTGCGGCGGTACCATCTGCTTTAGGTTCTTCCAGCTCTTGATATTCTTCAATAGCCCCAGATACTAAAAGGGCCTGAAGTTGTTTAGCTTCAAGCCCCTCTATTTCCTGACCTGGACGAAAGTGTCCGATCGATTGTTTTGCAATGTACTTTGGCATTTGATTCCCCTTAAACGAAGCCGCGACCGCCGACTAAGCCATTTTTGTTATTTGGAACAGCAAGTGGAGAAGATTCAGCAAGCAATTGAATGCTTGAAGGGTTTTTTTCCTGCCATTGGCTTAAATAGAACTCTAAAGCCTGACCGAATGCTTCAACGTTTTGCAATGCACAGTGCGCAATCCAACCATTCGCATCAGAAACCAGACCAAAGAAATCTTCTGGAATGAAGCGCTCAATATCCCCACCCATATTGTGCTTAGCATCATAAGTCCAGATTTCCATATTATCGACCGTGCCACGGAATTGAGGCTTGTCAGCTTGGTCGAAAGTTGGAGTCAGTGGAACGCTAATACCTGCATAAGGAGCAATGAACTTTTCTTTAAATTCAGGATCTTTAATCAGCGCGTTATACACTTTTGAGGTAGTCAGCGCCATGATTGGTGATGTACCAGAATGTTCTACCGAAAGATCAATCATTGCCTGAATATCTTTAACAGGTGTCGCTCCAACTTGTCCCCATTTCACCAATGGTGAGAAATTACAAGCCGCATTACGCTCATAATTCACTTCATACATTGGGAAATCAGCAGAGGCAAAGGTGGTTTTGCCGTAAAGCAATACATCACGTGCAATTAACACCTTCCGGTTTTCAATTGACTGACGCAGATACAATGCTTTTTGAGCTTGGTCGATCAGTAGCAGATCAGCATCAGATAAACGATTTGAACCGGTGGCAATTACGCCGAACTGACGTAAGCGTGCAATCAGCGCAGTGTTCTGCACCTCACTCGGCATCACCGTCATCATAGGTTTTAGGTAAGCTGGCTTAACGAATTTCACGTTACCAGATTCACCTACTTTAATCTGACGTCCAGCTGCAGTCGGAGTAACAAACGGCGCAAGTGGAGTCGCTGTGTTCAGTTCCCCAACTGGAACTTCTTTTTTAGTGTATGAAACACGCTGAGGGAAAAAGCGGTCCATTAACCAAGTATCTACCTTTTGAGTGGTATCAGTCAGTAGTACCAGCTGTGGCACATCCAGTAATTCCACTGGTGCATTTTGAAATGTAAAAGTTTGACTCATGTCTTAGTTCCCCACAACTTTACGAAGTTCGATTTTGTTTTTTAATGCTTGTGCGCGTACAGCATCATATTGAGCAGTGGTCAGAGGTGTTCCATTCACTGTAACTACTTCAATATCAAATGGACCTTGCACGTAGATCGGCATCTCAAGATTATTAGCCGCATGGTAAGTAGATTGCTCTGCATTGAAATCTGACACAGCAATCGCATTCCATTCACCTACTACACCTTCAGTGACAACAGGATGATCAGCAACGTTATTGGCATCTACGTTAAGTAAATCGCCGCGCTTATATGCTGTAGCAGTTTTTACTTTGGCATTTTCTGTACGTACGCCGTCACCGACCACTAGCTGTTTATTTTCAATAGTGCCTGTTAATACTTGGCTCATGATTTAGCTCCTTGTTGCTGCGCTGCCATAAACTGATTGAATGCCTGATCTAAAGCCGAGCCTTGTGGGGCTTGACCACCTTGCCCCGGATTAGCTTGATGAGTAAACAGGTGAGCAAATGCCGGATTCACGCTTGGTGCTTGTTGTGCCTGTGGTGTAGCTGGCGGCTGTTGGCTACCTGCCGAGAACTGACGAAGTTGCTTAGCCGAGAATGCAAATGCAGAATCATCAAGCTTTTTCATTTCTTCAACATCTTCAGCGCTAAACTCTTTGCCCAGATCTTTACCCAGTGCACTGATTTCAGCTTCACGTTTTGCAGCTGCAAATTGTTTGTTTTGTTCGGTCAAAGCATCAACTTGATCTTGTAATGCTTTTGCCTTGGCTTGCGCCTGCTCTAATTCGGTCACGTTGGTGTCCTCTGGTTGATTAAAGTTTTTTGGAGAGTGACTGGCTGCCACGGCGTTTGTATTGTCATCTGCACCTAAGGCACAAAAGGACACTTCACGAATACGACCACCACGGAAAACCGTGATAGGCCCTTGATGCACTTTTCCATTTACAGTGACTGATGCACCTGCTTGAATTTCTTCAACTGCGGAGGGTTCAATGCGCACTGACATCTGCCATGGAAAGCCATCGTCAGAGTCCTGGGCAACCTGAGTACCGAACTCATTACTCATTAGGTCACCTGAAACTGTTAGACCGTTCTGGTGGTCAATACTATGGCTGTTAATGGCTCCAGCACGTTGTCGGGTTGAGTGATCCAGTAACGCAGGAATTCGACCTTTAATTTGCATAGAATCAAGATCAAAGATGATTCGATCCCAACACCAATGGTCAGTAATAACTTCACCGCTGTATGCAACACCGGAGAAAGTACGCTTCTTTTTGCCTTCTTCAGCTTGGTCAACATTTAAATTTCCAATCTGGAAGCAATACTGATTCGGCTTATGTTCCTCTTCTTTTGGCATTTTTCATGCTCCATAAAAAAACCGCCCAAAAGGCGGTCATATTCATTTTAAAATTAGTTCAACAAAGGCTTTAGTGTATAAACCATCTGCCCTTCAATGGCCTCAATCGAAACCACTTCAAAAGATAGCCCCATCGGCATGAGAACACCGTTACCAGCATTCAACATATCCAGATCAACACCCAAGCCTTTAGCATTCTCAATCTTAATCACGATATCTGAAGCTGTATCAGCCATCAGCAACGGCGCATTCAATTGAAGTGTTTGCCCTACCTGATAAGCCGCTACTTGATTAAGTGTCGCAGCACCCACTACGGTTGAAGCCGTATTACTTGCCACAGCCTGAATTGCTGCCATGTCGGCACTAAGCCAGCGCTTAAGTACATCATCAGCCAGTGAGCTTGCAGCAGAGTTTAAGTAGCTAGTCAGCGCTGAATCATCGCCCTGCACATAATCCAGAAAGGTTCGGATTGCACTTGGTCTAATGCTTGGATCTAGTGGAATGACTGTATTGGCCACCGTGTCGAATAGGTCCCGAGTCTTATCATCCATCGGAGCAAATAGACTGGTGAGCTTTTTACTTGCTGTCCATTCTGCCTTAATTACTTCCTTTTGCTCGAGGAGATATTCCTTATCCAAGGATGAAGCACTGATCTTTTTATCCACCAGTGATTCAAGTTCACCAAACTGTAATGGATGAGAACTCCAGTCCAACGCCTCGGCCACTTCTGGCAACTGATCATCTGGCGTAATGCCGTATTTCAATGCCTGCTTCTCGGTTAAGGCAATCACGGTACAGCGACAACGGAAGCCCAATGGTGGATAATGTGTCAGCCAGAATGGATCATCAATCGGACGGACAGTCCGATTTAAAGCCAAGTGGCTAGGACGTACCCGACTATCATTGATCGCCGAATACATCAGATATGGTCGTTTAGCCTTATTCCGTTGCTGTTGTTGCCACCGGCCATGACCATAAGCACTTTGGATGTTGGTACGAAATACATTGTCCAGGTAATGCTTTGGCAGAATGATTTCAGATTCTTCAATGAGCTTCTGAAAATCCTTAAAGGTACCGCCGTCGGCAATCGATTTATTCACCGCTTTAATGACCGTCTCAATCTGTTCAAGACTCGATAGAAAGCTAACCGTGGTTGCCATCTGCCGGGTCTTTAAGTCCATTGAGTAAAACTCGTCAGATAGCACGATCTTTTTGCTGTGGGCGTACCGAAGCGCCTCAAGGAATGTAACTGGTTGCATAACTTACTTCCCGTTTTGAGCCGTTACATACCCCAACACATCTGCCGCATACAAAGCCTGATCCAGATTGGCCGTGAACTGTGTTTGTGTTGCACCAGGTATTAATTGCATCAGGTGATAAGCCAGACTTTCAGGACTATCGGACTTGAATACCAATTCCTTAACCTGATCTGGTTTCAGTAGCTGCAATTCATCTTGGCCATCAGTCAGCTCCTCAACTTCCCGCTGCTCTGGTGAGAGCTTGTTGGCTGAGGCCTTAAAGCTAAATGCCTGGCGAGGTAATGCGGTGAATTGATTAAAGCCTGTTTGAACCTGCTCATTCAAATCCCCTTCCTGTAGACCATACTCACGAGCAAAATACTCTTTAGACAGATTTGCACCCGCATTCTTTAAATGAACATCACGCTCTGCTTGATCCTTATTCAGTGGTTTTGGTTTCTCACCAAGCATCACTTCATATTCATCCCATCCATTCAGCTCACACAAAGCATTAACTACAGCCTGAAGTGTTGGTGTGACCAGTCGAATATCAGACTTAAGCTTATCCATCCGCACATTTTCATGCACTTGGCCAAGACTGTAGCTTCCCTTCCCATCAGTCCCGCTGGTAAGTGTCTGCCCTAGTACAACTTTCTGGATCTGACGAATCAGCTGATTATTAAATGCCTCAAACGCTGCCCCTGCTGAACCGTTTGTTCCTGGTGCGGAAAGAATCTGAACATCATCATCTGCATCAATCGACAATACGCTTTGAGCATGAGCAGTTAACAAGGCTTTGCTCATATCATCAGTTTCAGTATCTTTGCACTTACCCAGTAAGATTGGTGTTCCAAAACGTTCGAGGAATTTCGCCCAGAATTTGAAGCCATTCTGCTTAAAGAAGAATAACCAATACAGCGTGGCTAATAGCGCTTTACCATATGGCTGTTCGTATGTGGCTTTACGGCGTGTTAAGAAGAATTTGAATGCTTGATCTACCTCATGCTCTGCATTGTTTCCATCCTGACGATAGATTAGCCGACCATCATTCTTAGGCTCAAACCATTGCATCGGTTTTTCACCAATCCATTGCAAACCAATATAACCTTCCGACTTTAGCTCATATACAGCTTCCTGAACCGAGTACCCGAAGAACAGTGCACTCATGGCAGCAGTCGCAATTTCATGGAACCATTCTTTCAGGATGAGATTCAGCTTTTCCGCTTCATCCGTATCATTTGGTTCAATTCGCAATGGCGTTGCTAAAAGTGCATCAATCCGTGTTTCAACTACTTGTGCAATCTCGTCATCATCAAGCAGTACACGCAATCTGTGGCGTGTAATTCCAGCTTTGCGCAGCACTTCATCAGTATCCGGTTGCTTGCCAAAGTTCACCAGAAACTGAGTGACCGCTTCTTGAGTGTATAAATTGCCGTAAGACAAAGCCTTCTTTGACGCTTTGTCCTTTTTAGACTTTGCCATATGTTTTCCTTTTAATAGGTTCGACTACCTGCACCTGCAGGTTTTTTCCGTTTTCGCTCTCGAATATCACTAAAGCAAATCATGACGCCGTCTGCTCGGTTTGGAGATAAAGCCCCGTCTGGTTGCTTATTGACTAGGATTTTGCCTGCACCATTTTTTGTATAAGTGGGTTGTGATAACTCTCGCTTGAGCTGTTCAAGCTCCTGCTTGTTTATATCTTTGGTTGAGAGCGAAATAAGATTGTCTGAGTCATATTGCATACCCTGTAAGGCTCGATAAGTATTCTGAAATCTTATGCGCAATGACCACCACATCTGAGCTTTAAGATTGGCAAAGAAGTCCACGTTTTTCCGCGCCTCAACCATTTCCTGCTCCGGGTTGTGCACCGCGCCTGAGCCACGGAATGGATTTGCTTCAATCTCCGGAATACCTTTGGATCTGTTTTGCTCATTAATGACTCGGGCATCACCACGTACACCAGCACCAAGACCATCGGCATCGTAATAAAACGAGTTCAAACGTAGATCAAGACAAGCATCAATAGCTTTCTGAGTCGTGCCAAAAATGTCATCACCAACACCAGACCAGGTATCCAAATACTGCAGTACGATGCCATGACGTGCAGCAAAAGAGTTCTTATCCTTACCTTCATCCGCCACATCAAGTGCACCCATCCGTTCGCCTGACGGCTCAATATTCAAATTAAGATGAGCATCGACGGCAGCTTGCACCCATGCTGATGGAATCAACACACCTTCGACCGATGCGGCATAGTCAATATCAACTTCTTGCGCTAAGACAATGTCATCAAGTGTGGCCAGTTGTTTTTCATACCAGGGGTGGATTAGCTTGCCATTAAACTCGACCTGCCAATTCTTATCTGGGTTATCACGCCATGCCATGGTGAAAACGGCGTAACGTCCACTAAAACGATCTTGGTGAAACTTGTCCCCAATACCGTTTGGTGTGGATCCCTTGATATGTACGTTTGTGTTTTGAGAAATTGCAGCGTCTACTGCTTCTTGACGCTCTACGAATGCCCATTCATCCAGAAAGTACATTGTGGTACGACCACCACGGCCAATGTTGTCACCGGCCTCACCCGTAACCGTTGCGCCGTTGTCCGGGTTAATGATTCGCATGTAGTTGTCATGTACTTTTTCGACAAAACCTTTAGGCTTCATCCAATCCGGCAACTTGGAAAACATATCCCTGAATTTGTGCAGTAACGTTTTCGGATCACCTTTCTTATCAACCAAATCTTCTTTTCGACTACCGACACCACCTGCAAAGCCTTCAACGAATAGCCAGCGATGCAGATAGAAGCCCAACACCACATAGGACATCCCTTCATCACGACTTTTTTCAATTAAGCCATGGGTCTGGGTACTTTCACGTTCAATCAGCCAATCAACGAGTTCAACCTGACCAGGACGCAAAACAAAAGGAATATTCGCCGGTAACCCGAAAGGCATGCCCCGTGGATCGTAAGTCCATACCCAGTGATTAAACCAATGAGCCGGATCATTCTTACATCTGTAGATTTCAGCCTCTCGACTTAGTTCATTCTGCTCTATCAGCATCCGGTAGTAATAACGCCGTTTCATTTCTTCAATGATTTCAGGCAGACGCGTATTGATCGTCCACTCTTTAATTAGTGGCGCTATATCTTCGATTGCATAAGTCATAACTTGCCATTAATTGCTAAACGCGAAAGCTCTTGCGCCGTCATGCCAGCAAGCTGTTCAGGTGTATATTGAGGAAGATTTTTAGTTTCTTGCTGAATAGGTCCGCCGTCTGGACCAGTGATTTCCTGCTTTGTCACACGGCCATCTGTTTCTTGGAATGCCTGTTTCAGCAGATTTTGTTTTGCCCGTTTATTTTTTCCAGAATCCTCATACATCTTCTGAAGCTCACGTAAACGAAACGCCTTGTTAGCAATCGCAATATCATCAATATTTTCACGAAACTCTTTGCGAGTTTGCTCAAATAAATCCTTTAACTTTTTACTGAGATTACGACCTGCATATTTTGTCGGGTCATAACTGTGACATTGTTTTCGATCAATCTTGATCTTATATATTTCTTCTACCGCGTCTGCTACTTGTTGAGGGGTTTCAAAGCAAGCAAGAGACTGAACTATAAACATTTTTACAGGCTCTTTTAATGCTGCCATAAACACCTCTTTGTCGTTCTACGTCGTACAAGATAGGCAAAAAAATTTAACCAATCACACAGTTCCCACAACACGCAGCAATACTTGTTTCAGATACAAACGGCGCATTCTTGGCAATTTCTAGAAGTCTTTTAACAGACTCATCAGCACCCCATCGTTTGGTTTCACCAAAGAACACTTCAACATCATGGCCAGCCAGGTAATGCTTAGGCAGTCCGGTCATATCGCTATAAATGATTTCACCATCTTCATCACGCTCTACACCGATGTGATACAACTCATGTTCAATCAGTCGACAGAACTCTCTATCTGAAGCCTGTTCACAGAATGCTGCATCCACAGTAATCAAGTATTGAGGCACAAAGCCAAACCAGTCCCGCATCTGCTGTTCCTGTCGTGCTTTCTTCCAGCCGCCCACGTTAAACATGACCTTTTCACATTGGCCTAACACCATACGTTTTTTCGCTACGGCGGCAGATGAAGCCCAGGCGAATGCAAGGAACTCTTCATTGTCATGCAGTAATTCAGCAATATGATCATGATCAGGGTTATGTAACTCACCACCTAAAGTAAGCCAGTTATTCACGACCCATTCTTTAAGCTCTGGCGCAGGTGCCAAGCGAATAGCTTCCTCTTCCTCAGCCTGATCAATCAGCTCCGTCGGCGGGAATGGTCTGAATTGTTGTTCCATGTGATGCCTTTAAATTTCTTAACCACGCCGTAGCTCGACCCATGTTTATATCGCCGGTTTCAAAACGGTGATAGCGGTAACCCATTTCTTCAGCATGGTCATAGCGATCTATGCTCCAAGCTTTTGTGGCCAGCTTACCCTTCCGTCCACCAGACCAAGGCCCACCAGCAATTTCAATTAATGTGAGATAGCCAACCAGGTGTAAATCAAAACGCCAGTGCTTCGTACTTTTAAAGTGAAAATATTCTTCGTATTTGATTTCCATCCGATCCAAGATTTCTTTTAATCGATCGAATGCTTCTAAGTATTTTTCACCAGCTTTGGGTAGGGGTCTGACACGCGATTTCTTTTTTGGCGGGATTTTTTGGGTGAAAAGTTTATAAGCCTTTTCATCCATACAAAGTGAACCGTAAATTATTAATGCGTTCTTTCAGCTTAATTATAATTTCATCGATTACTATCATTTGATGACGCGTCAATCCAGATCTGCTGAGATTCTGATACTTAGACAGCTCAGTACTGCAAAATTCTAAGTCTTGTTTAGCTTGTACTTTGTCTGTCATAGGTACCACCAATAAGAAAAGAAAAACCCCTCAACATCTAGAATGCGAGGGGCTTTGTTTGCCGTAATACGTCCGGCGAATTTTAAGAATAAAAAAAGCCTGTTTAACTCTCTCTCCAATTAAACAGGCTTGACTTGCGCTACAACTTATTTCTTATTTGCAGGGCTACCATATTGTTTAAGTATTTCAATCTAATGACATGGCTATTTGTTTGAGTGATTGTTATTCAACTTCTTTCAAACAATCCCGACACACTTTGATTTCTTCATCATCAACCGTGTAGTCGATCTCAGTCACACCGTGTAGGCCGAATAAGCAGAATATAAATTGGAGCATACTTTTCTCCTGGACAATCAAGCAATCATGTCGCAAGAAATGTCAGTTATTTTCACTTATAAAACATAAATTTATAATATTCATTGCTGAAATAATGTCATTAACTTTGTCGAACTAAGCAAGATTCCTTCCTGGTTAATCAAGCATTTTAATTTGGTATGATTACACTAGTATTTCTCAGGGCAATAAAAAAGCCCACCATTTGGCGAGCTTTCCTTGATGCTTAAACCTATTTTTGACATTTCACTTCAAACTGATATTCGTCTTGAGTGACCTTAATTTTAATATTTTTATATTTTCGTTTGTTTGGATCCATTGCCGAGCCAGCCACTTCCTCAAAAAAGCTACGATCATTCATTAGCTCGCCATACGCTTTATAGCCTAATAAAATCTTTTCAGGCTTTTTGCCTTCAGCCACTAATTTACCGAGAGTATCTTCTAGTTTTTTAACAGTTAAAATCGCCATTTCAATTAGAGCTCAAAAACAAAAAGGCATTATCACTTAATTTTATGAATAAATAATGTCAAAAAAGCCCACCTTTCGATGAGCTTTTAAATCAATCTAGTGCCTTAACGTACACTGTGATCACTATAACATGAATTTAACAGATGCCTTGATCAAGGTCAAATACTATTCACTTCTCATATGCAATAAATCCATATCGACAATGTAGTGCAGCTAGACCACATTTCACATCAAACTTTGCATCCACACCTGTACGATTTTCATTGCACATCTGCGACCATGAGTTCCCATAAAAATAACGGCAGATAATCGCATCCATCCACTCATCCATGATTTCACTCTGACCCTGCATATCCAAAATCAAACGCTGTACTGCCCGAGCCTCGTTATCATCGATCTCACAAACAACTCCTGATCTTGATAACTTTGGCTTTTCCTCTGACAACATGGAATCAGCAATAATTTGACGAGTCTTTCTCACACCCAACTTAAACTTGCGCTGCTTTACAATCGCTTCATCCATAGCAACAGCAATAGGGTTAATGCTTTTGCCACACGTTCCAGCCACGCTATTCATCCATGCTCCAAATTGATAAAGCCATTCCTCTAGTGAGTACTTACCCCAATCAACCGCCTGCATAATATTTTGAACCTTAACCATCGCATTCATCCCTATTCCCTCTTAAATCTTGCTTAAATCTAAAATTGTCATTGTTCCCCAATGAACTGCACCAGTATCAATCCAGTAGCAGTTATCGCGCTTGCATGGCTTCTGAGTAACCGTATGCCCCATGATTACCGCATCAATCCCTGATACATGGGTATATTGCGGATTCTCGTCATTCAGGCGCTCACGACCCCACATGGCTAATTCTGTTGGGAAGCGCTTGTGATCAATAATGTGTTGAGCTTTATCAAAATTATTAAGCTCATCCTTAAACTCATCCCAGTCATTCTGCTCAATATGACCATGGACAAAACCGAACTTTTTACCCTTGTGGCTAATCTCTAATGCAATCGGAAGTGTTTTTAATTTTTTAATGATTTCGCGCTGAACCTGGTAATCCAGGTCATAAAACCATTCACCACCATTTTGAATATGGCAATTGAAGTAAGAGCGATTAACATCACCCATGATGACCAAATCCTCATGGTTTCCCTTTACGGATGTAAACCAAGGTTCATCAATAAGACTTACACATTCTTCATTCTGGGTCCCACGATCCACCAGATCACCAACCGCCACCAGTAAATCATTTTCAAAGTCGAAGCCAATTTCTTTAAGGCGGTTCATGAGCAAGTTGTAGCAGCCATGAATATCACCAACGGCATACAACTTTCCTTTGATTTCTTTATCCCAAATTTTGACCTTCATAGCCCTACCATCTTCTCAATTTGCTGGATCGCGTGACCTGACTTCACTTGATCTGTACTAAACCGTATTACTTGAAAACCCATCATTGTTGCGGCATTATATTTTTCCATGTCCCCAATATACCCCTTGCCTCTGGTATGCCTTCCTCCACTCCAGATCGCACCTTCAACCTCTACCAGAATCTTTTTATCGACTAAGTGAAAATCTGCTCTCCACTTACGATCCGGGTGAAATTTAAATTCCTGCTCAAAATCTATTTTTAAAGTCTTTAATTCTCTGGCCAGCTTCGCTTCAAACTCATTTGGTATTTTTTCGCCTTTCACCTTAGGACGCTTGGAGCGCACTTTCGGTCTGGTGGCTTTCACCATCTTTTTGTATTCAGCGATTGAGTAGCTGGTCATTCACACCACATCCTCAAAACGACGGCGCCAATTGCCATGAAAATAAACATCAATGTTTTGTTTAGATCCTTCATACGGCAATTTCACCCTTTACATTCATAATGTCTTTGGCATATGCAGTTGCGCGATAATGACTCTCTGATACACGCTCCAAATAACCACCTTTGACATGCTCCTGAAGCAGGCTGTAAATAGTGGTTCTATGGAAATCAAAAACAGCTTCTTGCACGTCCTTCACTGAAAATGGCGTAGTGGCATAACAAGCAAAAAGCATCAAACCTATCTGATCTTCAAAGCTAACTTTCCTATGGATTTTTGACTGATCATCAGAATCAATTTGCTTAATCTCGCCACCATTTTTCAAAAATTCTTCAATTGTTGTATTCACACTCCACCCCCTACACGCTGATCTGCCCAATTACATTCAACTACAGTCAGTCCACCCTGCTGGAACCGAGACCAAAGACGATCACCCAAGTCTTTCTGCAGCTCAGCTAATGTCAGATTAGAAATCAGCATGGTCGGCTTCATGCGGTCATAACGTGCATACAGGACTTTGTGCACCAACTCCCGACGTTTATCACGGTCATGCAATCCATATTCATCCAGGATCAACAGGTCGTACTGGCTGAAATCATAAATCACAGATTTTTCTGTAGCGTCCGGCTGCTCCCATGCGTTCATGATTCGCTGTGCCAGATCTTCGCTGGTGATGTACCGTGCATACTTGCCTTTGTTGAGCAATGTTCGAGCCGTAGCGCAGCTGAGATGAGTTTTTCCTGTACCAGTAGGTCCTACCATCACAAAATTGTTTCTGTGGCCGCTGATCATGTTCTTGGCAAAGGAAACAACCTGATTTAATGCGCTCTGGTGTCCAGCATGTTTGACCAAGTAATTCTTAAAACCTGATGTTGCATGGCGCTCTGGAAGCATTGCCCCAGCAAAGTGTTTTTCACGTACAGTGCGATCAATTTCAGCTTGTGCATTGCGCTTTTGCTCTTCCAGAAATTCTACGGCGCATTGTGGACATTTGTGGTATGGACCGGCTTGAACCATTGCTATTTTGTGCTCTGAGCAGATCGCGTGTGTTTGTTTTAATCCCTGAGTCAGCATCGACATTGCGTTCATACAAAGTCCTCCGGGATATGTACTGGTGAATTCACTGCTGCGTGATGTTGCGATGCTTGGTCTGCCCAAGCTGTATTCACATCCAGATTAGAATTTTGTTTTTCAGAAGACTGATACGTTTTTTGAGTGTATTTACGTTTGATCCACTTCACGAAGTTTGAATACATCTGGGTGTCTGTGATCAAGCCTGCGTTCAAACGTGGTTCGTAGTGAGCGTTCACTTCAAGTAAAATCTGATTCACCAGTTCTTGGGTCATCGGAGTTTCACCTGATCTCTGTAACCAGGAATTCAGAGAATGTAAATCTGGTGTCCAGAGATTCAATACCTGATCAACTGAATTTTCCTGCGCGTTTTTCTCTTTAAAGTTTTCTTTAAATGTTTCTTTAAGTGTTTCTTTAATAGGGTCCCGTTCAACGGTACTAGTCCCGTCACCTTTCGCGGTACTAGTCCCGTCCCGTTTGGTGGTACTAGTCCCATCACCTTTAAGGGTACTACCCTCATTTGGTACTAGTCCCTTTTCGCGGTACTGGTCAGGAGTAAATTGATATTCACTTAGACAGCCTGTTGTTCTCTCAACTTTGATCAAGCCGAGTTCTTCCAGATCACGAATACATGACATAACCGTATCGCGTTTTTTGATACCGCAATATTTTTGAAATTGAGTGATGGCGATTGGGTGAGATACGCGGTCAAATCCAATGGTTTGACGCATGACAAACATTAAACACTTAAATGCCTTATCGTTCAGTTGAGCCATAATCTGGCTATCAATTAACGTGTTAGGCATCTTGGTGTAGCGCTCTTCTTTATTCGACATAGCTTTGCGCTCATTTTTTGGGAAATGAACTACTTGCCCTTGAGGTATTGGTGGTTCATGTGCTAAATTTGATTTCATATTCTTTGATTTCCTCTAGAAATTAACGAACTGAAAAAGCCTGATTTACGAGATCAGGCTTTTTCTTTTTGTGTAAATTTATGCATTTGCTTGCTTAAAGCCATATCTGCCGCTTTAGCGTTTTCAATAATGCGATTAAGAATCTCGCTCGCTTCTGCATACTCTTGCGGAGTCACCATGCCATCTTCCAAAACCTCATAAACCTTTTGATTGGCTTTTCCAGTTTCAGAATTCATTTGAAGCAATGCCTCTACGATAGTCATCTGACGATGTGTGCCTTCGCCACCTGCTGGCATAAGAACAAAACCTAGCATGTGCGCCCAAACTTTCAGAACTACCGGGTTTTGGGTCAAAAGCATGATCGCCTCAAACTTCTTTAGACTTGGATCATGGTTCTCCATATTTGGATTGCCATAGTTGCAAATCGTCTTGTGAGCATCACCAGTGACTTGAGCAATATCCTTTGGATCAAATCCTTCGGACTGATTAATCATCTGATGAATCGCTATTCTTGTTTCTTTCTTTAGAATCATGTGAATCCCTGTTTTTGTTCACGTTTCTTTAAAACGATTACTGATTGATAATTGGTTTAAGCAGCTATTGGGGTCTTCTTTAGGAAGAAGTCAAAAAGATTTTTGTGGGATAGCTTGTTATTGCTAGCATCAACAATTGCTTGGATAGTTTCCATGCGGGGTTTTTTACGACCATGAATCAAATGTGATTCCATATAGCCGTAAGACACCCCTACACGAGAACAAAAAATATGCTTCTCATCCTCGCTTAAGGATTTCCAGTAATCATATAGGTTTCGCATGAAAATACACCTGATAGGTAAATTAATATTAAATATACCTTTTAGGTAAAACTTATTCAACCTGTCAGGGTATTTATTTTTTCTACCTAACAGGTAAATTTAGCAATGGATTAAATAATGGGGTTTGGCATGTCTGGTTTGATGCAAATTCATGAAATACGGCTTAAGAATGCTCGAGACTTAATGAAGGAGTCTGGGTTGAGTCGTACTGATTTTGCTGAAAAGGTGGGGCTTTCTTATAATTTGGTTAGCCAATACATCGGGAAAAACCCGACTAAAAATATTGGCGATGAGACTGCAACCAAAATAGAAGAGGCTTTTGGTAAGCCTAAGGGTTTTTTGGATCAGGCAAATGCCATCACCATGCCTTTAAGTGATATTTCAAATAAAAGCGGAATCCAAATTGCGCCCATTGAATTTCGTGGTGCCGAAGGAAGCAAAAGAAATAATGTGAGAATACCGGTGTACAGGGATGTAAAGGCTTCTTGTGGAAGTGGGATAGAGAATTTTTTAGAAGATCCAAGTGAATATTTAGACATTGACCCATCGCTACTAAGGATTTTAGGTATACAAGCTAAGCCGGAGAATCTACGTGTGATTTATTCCGATGAATACAGCATGTGGCCAACAGTAGCGCCGGATAGTCCTCTTTTTATTGATGTGGCTGATAAAGATCCAAGCATGCTTAAGAGTGGATCAGTATATGTTTTTAAGCATAACTACGAGCTAAGAATGAAAAGGATTTTTATAAGCTATGCAGGCGGCACAACAGTAAGGCTTGCAAGTGATAATCCTGACAAGATTCGCTATCCAGATGAATTTATTACTAATGAGCAGCTTAATGAAATTGATTTTATTGGTCGCCTGGAATCTGCTTTAGTTAAACCTTAAAAAAATAAAAGCCGCTATATGCGGCTTAGATTTTATCAAGATGTTGAATATGGTAGCTCCCCAAAAAAGAAGGAAAGCATAATGATCGCAACACTTAATAAATCCAAAACTGCGCTAACAATTAATCGTCAAGAGTTTAAGTTGGCATTAGGCAAAATCGGTGAAGGGATTGATAAGCAAATAGCTTCGCTTAAGAAGGCCAAGCAAAGCTATGACGCTGCTGAAATAGCACGCGAGGTCATTAGTGAGGCAAATATCTTTGAAGCTATTATTGAAGGCTTTAACGAAGCAGAAGAGACGAATCTAAAGTTGGCGGACATAACCAATCTTGAAGTGGCACAAGGATGGATAGATGAGTTTTTAGAAAAGTATTCTGCGCTATAAACCCTAAATCAATTTTTGTTGGCTGAAGAAGGAAAATTGGCCCAAAAGAGGGTTGATAAAAACACTGATTAAAACCGAGGAAATAGCTAATAAATATAATGCAAAAGATTGAAATAAATTCACCGAAGATCAGTCATGTGTTTTACCAGCACCGCTTGTTGACTGTAGTACTTCAGACGGGTGAAAGATTTCTATATCGTCTACTCGAATCCAATACTTTTGCTAAATTTATGGATTCGACTGATAAAGACAAGTTTTATAAAACAGAAATTGAAGCAAATAAAAAGTTTAAGCGTATTCAGCTTTTTATGTAGTTGGGATTGGCCGCTATGTGCGGCTTAGTCGGTATTGGGATGTGGTATGGAATTTAGCGATTATATTGTTTATGTTGATGAAAGTGGGGACCATACCGTAAATGGGTACAATGCAAAGTACCCTGTATTTGTTCTGGCCTTTTGTATTTTTCATAAAAGATATTACACAGAAACTGTAATCAAGAAATTGGAGCAGCTTAAATTTAAGCATTTTGGTCACGACATTATTGTAATGCATGAAAGAGATATTCTTAAAGGTACGGGAGATTTTAAGAATTATTCATCCAAAGACCAAAAAGAAGCTCTCTTAAGCGACCTTACTGAACTGATGCAAGAAACAAATTTTATTCTAATCTCTTGTGTTGTTAGAAAAGATATTCTAATTCAAAGATATACTGTTCCCAAAAATCCATATTTTATTGCTTTAGAGTTCGGCTTGGAAAGAATCTATAAGTTTTTAGTGGAGAAAAATCAACAAGATAAGAAGACTTTCATTGTTTTTGAGCAGCGTGGATTGCAGGAAGACAGGGATTTAGAGCTTGAGTTTAGGAGAGTTTGTGACGGGAATAATTACGAAAAAATTTGCCTCCCGTTTGAAATCAAAATGGCTTCAAAAAAAGTAAATTCATCAGGACTACAAATTGCTGATTTGGTTGCACGCCCTATAGGCAATCATGTCCTAAAGCCTGAACAAGTTAATAGAGCATTTGATGTGTTGAAGTATAAATTTTATAGCGCGAATGGCCGTAAGGGGGCTGGAATTGGATACCACGGTTATGGATTAAAAGTATTTCCTAAATAACAAATAAACAAAAGGCCCTAACATAACGCTAGAGCCTTTCGCCGACTGGGAATCCCCGGTCCATGTATAGATTATAAAACATTAATAACAGTTAATCAAATGCTGCATACCCGAGCGGCTCTTGGATCGGGTGGAGAAAAAATGAAGACCTACTCAATCACTTATGATTTACATCAAGTAAAAAACTACGCTCTTTTAAATGAGGGGATTGATAAAATATCAGAGACCGTCTGGGTTAAGGTGACTCTCTCTCAATTCATTATTAAGTCAAAATATAGTGCGATTCAAATTAGGGATTTTTTAGCAAAACATGTTGATAATGATGATGTGTTGTTTATAACCGAGATTAATTTAAACAATAAAGCCTCTCAAAATTTACCAACCAATATTGCTGATGCTGTTAATCGCTTGAAGTAAGAGGTGAATTGCCAGTGCGACCCGTTCCACTATAAAAATCATTCTGATCCTGAATAGCTTTATCAATCCACTCCTGGTTTGCTTCCACCACAGCATCCTCCAAGAGTGTGATTGAGCCTTCATATAGTCTGATGCGTGTTCCGGCAGGAATGATGCCACGTTCTAATTCTTGATTCTTATCCATAACAAACTCCAAACAACCCACCTATCGGTGGGTTTTCTTTTTTACAAACTTGCTTATAATTCAAACTCCAATAACAATAAAACTATAACTATGAAATACATCACACTTACCACCCTACTCTTATCTTTGGCTTTTGTTGGCTGCCAGAAGCAACCAGATGAAGGTGTAGATCCAATCACAACCACAACAGCTCTTGAAAACTCAGATAATATTCTTAGTAAATACATAGAAAAGTTAGACTCAGAGTTCACCACACAAGATGTGCGGATTAAAATTTTATGTAGAGACTACCCGCGTGAGTATGAAAAAAACTATATGCCTAACTTGTTGAAGCTATCACCCGGCGAATACTCTGAAGCTGCACTTCGGGCTGATATGAATTTGGTTTTGGATCACTACAAAGAGAAAGATGCTATTCAGTGCTAAAGCTTTCTTACTTCTGAAATATTAAATCTTTATATTGGACTTAAGACCTCTCATGACCAGGTCTGTAATAACAAAGTAAAGCATCACTAACCCGCTATCCGCGGGTTTTTCTTTATGTAAGGTAAGTGTAACCTTGTCTTTAAATGTTACATTATAACAATTAATATAAAGATACCTATGATTCATAAATAGAAAGGTAAGTATCAATGAAATATTTGTTAGGTGCAGCATTGTTAGGATTAGCACTTACTGGCTGTACTTCAAATCCACAAAACGAAGTGGTGCAAGAAAAAGTTGTGAGCAATACTCCAGCTGAAACTCAGGTAATTAACTTTACTGGTCCAATGGATCTTACAGTTGAATTGAAATCTTCAGATAATTTTGAAACCGCAGAAATGACAGATAATTCTGGCAAGGTTTATCACCTTAAACGAGCTATTTCAGGAAGTGGTATGCGTTTGGCCAATGATGACGGCGTTTCAATTCACTTCAAAGCTGGTGAAGGTATTGTAGAGTTTATGAAAGACAAACCTATCAGTATTACTGAATACAAAAAATAAGATTATTGTTGCAGGATAACCCACCCCAGTGGTGGGTTATCTTTTTATTATATGAAGTAATATTCCTATTTATTAGCCGATGGAATTTCTAAAAATTTTAAGTAAAGTGAGTTAAATTTTTGAATAATTAGTGAGCTAATCAGTTTAAAATTATAATATATGACGCTGTAGTCTAAAAATTGTTTTTTTCACATCTCTCTTAGTACAAACATTGGACTAACTTAATGAATAATATTAACTTTAAGAATTTCGAAGAGGCTGGCCAAGCCATTTTAAAATTCTTATCTCAACGATTTGGATTTAAGTTATGGATGATTACCCGTACCGAAGGTGATGACTGGATTGTGTTACTAAGTGAAGATAATGGCTATAACGTTAAGCCAGGACAAGTATTTCGATGGGCAGATTCTTTCTGCTCACACATGGTACAAAATAATGCGCCCCGCATTGCCCCCTATTCACCTGATATTCAAGTTTACGTAGACGCACCTATAAATCACTTAGTCCCAATTAAAGCCTATATCGGCCAACCTCTGTATAAAGAAGATGGGTCCCTTTTTGGCACTCTCTGTGCAATCGATCCTGAACCTCAATCTAAAAATCTGGTCGAGGAAGCTCCATTATTTGAGCTGCTAGCACAAGTGATTAGCTATAATCTTCAAGCTGAATTAAAAGCCGCTGAGTATATACGTAAAGCTGAACGGTTTGAAATGGAGGCATTGTCCGATCCCATGACTGGCCTTTTTAACCGTCGTGCTTGGGACCAGTTAATTGTATTAGAAGAAAAGCGCTGCAAGCGATATGGTCACCCTGTTGCTATTCTCATGATTGATCTTAATGACCTCAAAATCACCAATGATACTTTGGGGCATGCTGCAGGTGATGAACTCATTCAAAAAATGGCTTTAACCCTCAAAAACACTGTACGCAATAATGATATTGTCGCTCGTCTAGGTGGTGATGAGTTTGCTGTACTCAGTATTGAAACCAACCGAGAAAATGCGGATAAACTTGCAACCAGAATTCAAACTGCTATTGCAAAAGCTGGCATTAGTGCTGCAATTGGTTTTGCAATGCGAAATCCAGCATACGGTCTATCAGCAGCTATCATAGAGGCAGATGAAAAAATGTATCAGGATAAAGCCCTAAGCAAATCACCTGAGACTAATTAATAAAAAACGCGAACCCGACGCGGCTCAATAAGCAGGAAGCTATATGATATTGGATCGAGAATTACAGCTTGAGTTGTTAAGTAAGATCGCAGAGTGCTACCCATTTGTATG
>NZ_JBIUAT010000035.1:0-25477 GCF_044547685.1 Acinetobacter sp. NPDC052428 | reverse complement strand
CAAGCGCTGGAATTCAGAATCTGAAAAACGATTTAATTTCTGATATTTCATGAAATCTATATTGAGGCAGTTTTTACTTTCGCAAGAGGTCTAATATCTATATAAATTAAGACATTTAGTTGAAAATGCTTTTGCGAGATTAAAACATTTCCGTGCTATTGCAACTCGATTTGATAAACTGGCACGCAATTATAAATCTATGATTCGTATAGCCTGTATATTTATTTGGTGCAAAGCCAAATGAGGACACACCCTAGCTTTATTCGATCCGAATATTCAAAATGATGCCCTAATTCCCCATACTCATTATCAAATACCAACTTTAAACTTAAATCATTTCTTTTTTTGATCTCTATACAGTGTTCTTCAAACTCATTTAGCCTTTCATTATCATAAAGATCTATAGGATCTAAATTTTTTAGTAACTCCTTTTCCCACTCATCAATATCTGTCCTTTCTTTAATTTCAGAAATATATTTTTTTAATTGAATGATAACATTGCTAAATGAATTACTAAGAAATGAAAAAGCCATACTAAACCAATTTTTATAATTAAATAATGGTAATTTTCTTATAAATCAAAAACTAAAGCAATATCAATAATCATTAAACTATCTTTGATGGGATATTCATTCACACCTTTTTTACAATTCATCCATATAGAATTTTCAATGAAATTTTTATGATGTTTCTTTATCAGGAAGAAATTTAGGTAGGCATTCTGAACCTTTTTTCGTGTTCATCATCGATAAACATTTTAGGTCGTTCGTTTCCCTACAGGGAGTTTAATGAAACATTTTGAATGTGCCGTCTGCAAGCAACAGCTGTTTTTTTACAAATCAGTTTGTGATCACTGTCTGTCACCGATCGGTTATATCGCTTCGGAAAAAGAGCTATGCGCATTCGAAAAACAGAGTGCTGAGCGATGGGTTCCAATCGCCAAGAACTACCAACATGCCAGTTATAAACCCTGTCACAATTATGTAAATTATCAGGTATGCAACTGGATGATCCCCAGCGATGAAGACGAGGAATTTTGTGAATCCTGTCAGCTTACCCATGTCATTCCTGATTTGGAAAATTCCGAAAACCTGATTTACTGGTTTCGACTGGAAGAAGCCAAACGTCGATTCCTGTATTTGGCCCAGCGCATGAACATGATGCCACGCCCCAAAAAGTCTGAAGATGATCCATTTGGTCTGCGTTTTGATTTTCTCCTGCCCCAAGAAGATAAGCCTGTTTTAATTGGTCATGCCAATGGGGTCATTACCCTAAATGCAATTGAAGCCGATGTAGTTTATCGGGAAACTACACGTGTAAATATGGGTGAAAACTACCGGACTTTATTAGGTCATTTTCGCCATGAAAGCGGCCATTATTATTTTGCGCTCATGCAACATATGCATCCGGAATTGCTAGATGAATTCCGTCAGTATTTTGGCGATGAGCGGCAAGACTACAGCAAGGCACTTGAACGCCATTATAACGAAGGCGCACCAATCAACTGGCAGGAAAAGTATATCAGTGCTTATGCCACCGCCCATCCCTGGGAAGACTGGGCAGAAACCTGGGCACATTATCTGCATATGATGGAAACACTGGAAACTGCCTACTATGGTGGTATGCGTGTCGAAGGAAATGGCAGCTATCTGGCCAGTATGGATTTTAAAGAATGCCCGATTGGTGGACAGGATTTTGAACATATTCTGGAAAACTGGGTTACCTTGACCTTTAATCTGAATGCCTTAAACCGTTGTATGGGTCTGGAAGATGCCTACCCCTTCAAACTGAGCGAAGCAGTTAAAGACAAGTTACGATTTATTCACCGGCATGTGCTGGAAAAAGTTTTTAAATAATTTAAAAAGTAATTTTTATAGTAAAAATATAGATGGAATGGGATCAGCAAAGTCTGAAAATATGGATTTTATTGTGTATTTTAAAAATTAATATGATTTAAAGAATCCCTGCTCCTGGCAAACCAAGAGCAGAAAGTCTCCAATGAATCAGTATTGAGTTTGCTACCTGAATATACGATTTAGGATGTGCTTAAATCAGTTCCACAGCAATCGCAGTCGCTTCACCACCACCGATACATAAGGACGCAATCCCTTTCTTGCCGCCAGTACGTTTTAAGGCATGAATCAAGGTCACAATAATACGAGAGCCAGAAGAACCCAATGGATGACCAAGCGCACAAGCACCACCATTAATGTTCACTTTTGCTGGATCAAGTTTAAAGCCATCAATGGCTAACATAGTGACCATGGCGAACGCTTCGTTGATTTCCCAAAGGTCAACCTCCTGAGCATCCCAACCGGTTTTTTTCAGGACTTTTTCAATCGCACCAACAGGTGCAATAGTAAATTCTGACGGATGCTGCGAATGGCTGGCATAGGCCAGAATATTAGCTAGCGGTTTTAAGTTACGCTGTGCAGCAATTTCGCTCGAGGTGATCACCAATGCTGAAGCACCATCTGAAATTGAACTAGCATTTGCCGCAGTAATGGTGCCGTCTTTTTTGAACGCTGGACGCAGAGTTGGAATTTTATCAGCCTTGGCATTTAAAGGTTGCTCATCCTGCTCTACTATCACATCACCTTTACGGCTGCTGACAGTGACCGGCACGATTTCATCTTTAAAGAAGCCTTGCTGGACGGCGGTCACGGCTTTATTTAATGAGCCAATCGCATAGTCATCCTGCTGCTCACGCGTATAGCCTTTTTTATCCGCCATTTCCTGAGCCAAAATTCCCATCGACAGACCTGTTTCAGCATCTTCCAGACCTTCCTGGAACATGTGATCAATGACTTTGCCATGTCCCATGCGGAAACCGGCACGTGCCTTGTCCATTAAATAGGGTGCGTTTGACATCGACTCCATCCCGCCTGCAACCACAATCTCTGCTGAACCGGCCTTGATCGCATCTGCTGCCTGCATCACGGCTTTCATGCCTGAACCACAAATTTTATTGATGGTGGTCGCACCAGTTGAATCCGGTAGACCTGCCTGACGCATGGCCTGACGTGCCGGACCCTGTTTTAAACCGGCTGGCAGTACGCAGCCCATGATCACTTCATCAATATCATTGGCCGCCAATCCTGCACGTGCCACCACTTCTTTAATTGCCACAGCACCCAAATCCGGCGCGGTACAGCTTGACAATGAACCTTGAAAACCGCCCATCGCGGTACGTACTGCATCTACAATTACGATCATTTTAGTTTCATCCTTTTTCATCATTGTTATCAACCCTACATAGCCAAAGCGCTGTAGGGCTGGTCCTTCGCAATCATTGCGGGTTAAGCCTGTGCGGTAAAATAGTCTTCAGGCAACTGCATCACCAGTTCCGCACCGGCTTGAATACGTTGGATTCGTGCACTCAAATCCGGAAGTATTTTGGCCACATAATAGTTGGCCAGTACCAGTTTGTTCTGGAAGTAGCTGTCGTCTTTGGCTGCAGCGGCTTTGCTAATCCGCGCATACATATACACGAAACTTAGTAGCCCAACCGCATGTAAATAATCGACAGCAATCGCGTTGGCAAAATCAGGGTTCAGTTTAGACTGCTCGACGATGAATTTGGTGATATCTTCAAGTTGCTGGCAGGCTTCTAATGTCGCCGTTTTAATCGTCAATGAATCATCTAAATTTTGGGCAAATTCACGGATTTCAGCAATATATTCCGCGATATAAGCCCCATTACATTTGGTGGTTTTACGCCCAATCAGGTCAATCGCCTGCACGCCATTGGTGCCTTCATAAATCTGTGAAATACGCAGGTCACGAATACACTGTTCCATGCCCCATTCACGGATATAGCCATGACCACCGAAGCACATTTGCGCTTCCAGTGCAGAATCCAGTGCCTTGTCGGTCAAATAAGCTTTGGCGATTGGCGTTAACAGCGCCACACGGTCAGTCGCTTTACGCACCGCTTCAGGGTCGGTTGAGTATTTGGTAATATCCAGTTGTTGACCTACATACACCGCAAACGCACGTGAAGCTTCATTGTTAGCACGTACATTGAGCAGCATACGGCGTACATCGCCATGGACTAGAATTGAATCGGCTGGTTTTTCTGGAGATTTTGCACCAGTTGATGCACGGCCCTGTAAACGGTCCGTCGCATATTGTGCCGCATTCTGGTAGGCAAATTCTGCTGCACCAATGCCCTGAATTCCCATAGACAAACGTTCGTAGTTCATCATCACGAACATGCCGGCCAGACCTTCATTTTCATTGCCAACCATATAGCCCTTGGCGCCGTCAAAGTTCATGACGCAGGTCGCCGAGCCTTTAATTCCCATTTTATGTTCGATCGAACCGGCAGATACTGCATTACGCTCACCCACTGATCCATCTGCATTGACCAGGAATTTCGGCACAATAAACAGGGAAATACCACGTGAACCTGCTGGTGCATTCGGAGTTTTTGCCAGCACCAGATGAATGATATTTTCACTCAGATCATGCTCACCGCTGGTAATAAAAATTTTGGTGCCAGTAATATTATATGAACCATCTTCATTCGGTTCAGCTTTGGTCTTGATAATGCCAAGATCTGTGCCGGAATGTGGTTCAGTCAGACACATGGTGCCTGACCATTCACCCGTATAGAATTTTGGTAAATAGGTTTCTTTCTGTTCCTGTGAGGCGTGGTCATTGATCGCCATACCTGCACCCACAGTGAGTAGTGGATAAAGCATAAAAGATGGATTGGTGCTCCAGATCATTTCATCCGCCAGAACCGTGAGCATTTTCGGCATGTTTTGCCCACCCCATTCTTCAGGAGCACCCAAGCCCACCCAGCCACCTTCGGCAAACTGTCTGAACGCTTCTTTAAAACCTTTGGGTGTCTTCACCACACCATTGTTAAACTGAGCACCACCTTCTTCATCAGCAGGACGATTCAGGTCAAGAATGACATTTTTAGAAAATTTGGCCATCTCTTCCAGAATTGCATTTGCCGTCGCCATATCTAAATGTGCAAGATTTTCATTACCTTGCCAAAATTGTTCAGCATGGAATACATCATTTAAAATAAATTCCATGTCTTTTAACGGCGCATTATAAATCGGCATTTTTAAATTCCTTAAAGGGTGATACTCAATCCTGTTGCTAAGTATTTTCTAATTTTCATTAGAATCCAGGCGGGCGATTTTAAAATCGTGATATCCAATTCTTGCAGTATTAAATCTATATCTAGATTCATAAAGTTGCATTGAAAATCACGTCTTCATGTTCAGTATGATTGACTGAATACGCCAGCTTAATATTGATCTACTTTCCGTACTAAACCCTGATGAATATGGGCTTAAAACAGTCAAAGGATTTAGCTTGATGCGCTGAAACAATAAAATAATTATACTGAAAATGGAATTTTATTTAGCAAAGTTGATCTCTAGGGTTCAGTTTTCTTGACAATATTTCTGTCTGCTTAGCATCGCTATTTTTATTTGTCAGCAGTTGCTGCATAAATATACAAAATGAGATAAATATCACGACCTTAGTTTTATAGCCATCGCGTGCAAAATTGCATATTCTTGAAAGGTTCTTTTTCGAAAAGTATGGACCAAGAAGATGACGACTGTAAGACAGCAGAACTTCCTTCTTCGTAAAGAGAAGATCCTGAGCATGGCGGAAAGCCTGCTACTGGATAATAATCAGGACATTACCCTGAGTGAGCTGGCCAGTGAACTGGACATCGCAAAAGGAACCATCTACAAACATTTTAAAAGCAAGAACCAGTTATATTTAGAACTGATTATTCTGAATGAAAAAAGAATTCTAGAAATATCAAAAAAGCATAATAACGATATTAAAAATTATGTTTCACAATATATGCTCTATCACATGCTCAATTCAAACCGAACCATCCTGTTGCATGTCATTGAAGAGCGTTTAACCAATAACGAAAAAAATCTGAAAGAGTTATTTCAGGAGCTTTATCGTATTCGTGAAGAACGGATTATCCGGATTAAAGACATCACCCATGATTATCTGGTGGCTTTAGAAAGTGCCATGTCGATTCGCGATTATTTATCTTATATCTGGACAGTCACCTACGGCGCTTCGCTGTTATTAAATTCGACCAATTACCAAAAAGCGATTGGGTCACGTGAACGTCTGATTAAGCTGTACATTAATCAGGCGCTGATGACGCCAGATAAAATCTCATCGGTATGATCACTATAATAAAAAATGCCTGATTCGATCAGGCATTTTTTATTTGGCTGTATGAGTGCATAAGATCACTTTCGCAATCTAACTCGACAATGATCAGGCAGCCACAGGCGGGAAACCATCTTCGGTTAAAGCTGCAACAATCTCAGACTCACTGACTGTCGATTCAACTTCAACTAGCTTAGTCGCCACATCAATATTCACAGTGGCATTTTCATCCAGATCTTTAATCGTAGCCGTGACACTGCGCGCGCAGCCACCACAGGTCATGTTTTCAATACGAAATTTCATGTTTAGCTCCATAGGATTGGTTTAAAGTTTATGGGATTCGGCAGACTATATTTAATCTGAGCTGAACTGCCGATCAGGTCAGTGCTGCTCGGGGACGACACCCTGTTCAATCTGTTTTAAAATCTGGCAATCGGACTGTTCATTGCCAGCACATTGCTCAACAGATTGCTGTAAAATTAATAGCATATGCTGCATATCGGCAATTTTCTGTTGTAAAAACTGGATATGTTTTTGTGCCAGCTGTTTAACCTCGCTGCTCTGGCGTGAGCTGTTCAGCCACAGGCCGAGTAATTCTTTCATCTGCTCTGAAGAAAATCCAAGTTCACGTGCATGCTGAATAAAACTTAATGTTTTAATGTCCGCATCACTATAAATCCGATAACCTGTATCACTGCGTTTCGGAGCCGGCAACAAGCCGATTTCTTCATAATATCGGATCATTTTTGCAGAGATGCCGGACCGTTTTGCGGCCTGACCAATATTCATCATACTGACTCCTTAAACTGCACCGGTTGATAAGCTTTTAATCTCAAGGCATTACTAACCACAAACACAGAGGATAGTGCCATCGCGCCTGCGGCAAACATTGGTGATAACAGAATGCCCCAAAACGGATACAGTACACCTGCGGCAATCGGAATTAAGGCAATATTATAGACAAAGGCCCAAAACAGGTTCTGTTTGATATTGCGCATGGTCGCCTGACTCAAGCCGATGCCTGTCGCCACATGCTGTAAATTGCCTGACATCAACACCACATCGGCTGCTTCAATCGCGACATCAGTGCCGGTACCAATCGCCATACCGACATCGGCCTGTGCCAGTGCCGGCGCATCATTGATTCCATCCCCGACAAAAGTGAGCACGCCGTATTGCTGCTGGAGTTGTCGTACGGCATCGACTTTTTCATGCGGCAAGACTTCCGCAATCACCTGATCGATTTTCAGCTGTTTGGCAATCGCCTGCGCAGTATGCTGATTATCACCCGTAATCATCGCTACTTTGAGGCCTTGGTCATGCAAGGCCTGAATCGCGCTATAAGTAGTCGGTTTAATCGGGTCAGCGACAGCAATAATCGCAGCCAGCTTTTGATTAATCGCTACATATAAAGGACTGCGGCCCTGATCACCGAGCTTTTGTGCAGTAGCTCTAAACAGATCGACATTTAAGCCCAAGTCCTGCATCAGACGTTCTGCACCGATATGCAGCTGCTGACCAGCAACCTGTGCTTTTACCCCTGCACCAGTGATCGAATCAAAATCGGTCACTTCACTCAGTTCCAGTTCTTGCTCACGAGCAGCCTGCACAATGGCGTGGGCAATCGGATGTTCTGACTTGGCCTCCACTGAAGCCACCAGCTGTAATACAGCCTGCTGATTAAAATCTGCGGTGACTTCAAAGTCGGTCAGCAATGGTTTTCCTTCAGTCAAGGTTCCAGTTTTATCGAGCGCGACGACTTTGGTTTGCTGCAATAACTGTAAAGCTTCGCCCTTACGGAACAATACGCCCAGTTCTGCTGCACGGCCAGTTCCGACCATAATTGAGGTAGGAGTCGCTAGTCCCATCGCACATGGACAGGCAATAATCAGCACGGCGACTGCATTTACCAATGCGTAGGTCAGATTCGGCTCAGGCCCAAACAGGAACCACACCATAAAGGTCAAGGCCGCCAGTGCCATAACAGCCGGCACAAACCATAAAGTCACTTTATCGACCACGGCCTGAATCGGCAGTTTTGAGCCTTGTGCCTGTTCCACCATCTGAATAATCTGCGCCAGTACCGAATCCTGGCCGACCGCAGTAGCCTTGATTTGCAAGGTTCCGTTCTGGTTTACCGTACCGCCGACAACCTGATCACCAGCCTGTTTGGCCACAGGTAAAGGCTCACCGCTAATCATCGCTTCATCGATATAGCTTTGCCCGGCAACGACTTCACCATCGACGGCGACTTTTTCACCCGGACGAATTTCAATCAACATCCCTTGTTGCACATCGGAAATTGCCAGATCAACCCAGTAATCATTCTGTTGTACTCGAGCTGTTTTCGGTTGCAAGCCGACCAGATACTGAATTGCTTCCGAGGTTTTACCTTTGGCTTTAGCTTCCAGATAACGCCCCAGTAAAATCAGCGCGACAATGACGGCGGCCGCTTCAAAATACACATGCACGGTGGACTGCGGTAACAGCTGCGGAAAAAAGGTCGCAATACAGGAAAAGCCATAGGCAGCAATGGTTCCAACGGCCACCAGCGAGTTCATATCCGGTGCCAGACGTAATAATGCCGGAATCCCATGCTGATAAAAACGCCGTCCCGGAATAATCAGCACCAAAGTGGTCAGCACAAACTGTAGATACCAGCTGTTTTGGGTTCCCAACGTATGGGCAATAAAATGATGAAACGCCGGAATCAGGTGTGAGCCCATTTCCAGAATAAATACAGGCGCTGTCAGAATGACTGCAAGCCATAAATCTCGTTTCAGTTGTGCCGTTTCATTGGCTTTCTTTTCCTGAAAAGCATCATGGCTATCTGTCGACATATCCGTACCGGATTTTATGGTGGCCTGATAACCGGCTTTCTCCACCGCAGCAATCAAGGCCGGAATCTGGACATGCGAGGCTTTCACCCAGGCAGTTTCGGTGGCCAGATTGACCTGTGCTTCGTTGACACCTTCTACTTTCAATAAAGCTTTTTCAACCCGTGCCACACAGGATGCGCAAGTCATACCTTCAATCGTCAGTTCAATCCGGTCGCTCTGAATATCAAAACCGGCTTTTTGTACGGCTTGAGTCAGCTTGGACAATGGCACAGAATTGATCGCACTCACATGCGCCTTTTCAGTGGCCAGATTCACGTGTGCATCCAGCACGCCTTCCACTTTTTTTAGGGCTTTTTCTACGCGAGCCACACAGGATGCACAGGTCATGCCTTCAATGTTCAAATCAAACTGCTGCATCGGTACATCGAAACCGGATTTTTCAATTGCTTGAACCAGCGCAGCGGCAGCAATCGGCTGCTGACTTTTAATAAAAGCTTTTTCAGTCGATAGATTGACAGATGCCTCGACCACGCCTTCAATTTTTTTCAAGGCTTTTTCCACGCGAGCGACACAGGATGCACAGGTCATACCGCCAATCTGCACCTGCTGTTCATATAAGCGGTTGCTGTCTTGTTCTGCCATACCCATCTCCATGCCTCAACTCACTGTTGAGCTTATAGCTTAAACATTCCCATCATGGTAAGGTCAAGTCCTTCATCTGACTATTTTAAAAATGTAGCGTCCTACTGCCAGCAAAAAGAACTAAATAAAAAAAGATAAAAAAGCCCGAAGATGACTTCGGGCTTGTATGGCAGTATTTAAAATATAAAATGCATCAATGTTATTCAGCAGAAATATCTTCAAACAGGATCGAAGACAGGTAACGTTCACCACCGTCTGGCAAAATCACCACAATATTTTTACCGGCATTTTCAGGGCGAGCCGCCAATTGGGCTGCTGCTGCCATAGCCGCGCCACTTGAAATGCCGACCAGGATACCTTCCTGAGCCGCAGTTTTACGTGCCCACTCGACTGCATCTGCACTATTAATGGCAATCACTTCATCAACAAGGTCTAAATCCAAATTGCCCGGAATGAAGTTGGCACCAATCCCCTGAATTTTATGTGGTCCAGGTGTAATGTCTTCACCGCGTTTGGCCTGACCAATAATTGCAGACTCAGCGGGTTCCACCGCCACTGAATATAAAGGCTTATTTTTTACCTTTTCAAAGTAGCGTGAAATACCGGTAATGGTTCCACCCGTTCCAACACCTGCGACCAGAATATCGACATTTCCCGCAGTCGCTTCCCAGATTTCTGGGCCCGTGGTTTCTTCATGAATTTTAGGATTGGCCGGATTTTCAAACTGTTGTGGCAGGAAATATTGCTCAGGGTTTTCACTCAGCAGACGCTCAGCTTCTTCAATCGCGCCTTTCATGCCTTTGGCCGGATCAGTCAGTACCAGATTGGCACCCAATGCTTTCACCACCTTACGGCGTTCAATACTCATGCTTGAAGGCATGGTCAAAGTAATGTCATAACCTTTGGCTGCCGCAACAAAAGCCAATGCAATACCGGTATTGCCGCTGGTTGGCTCGACAATATGCATGCCGGGTTTGAGCTTGCCAGATTTTTCAGCATCATTAATCAACGCTGCACCTATACGACACTTGACTGAAAATGCCGGATTACGGCTTTCAATTTTCGCAAGTACCGTGGCCGGAGCGGAAATCACACGATTAATACGAACAAGCGGTGTATTTCCAATCGCGTCTGCATTATTACTATACACCGCTATACCTAAATTATTCGGTGTTGGAAAAGCTGAATCTGTACTCATGATGATATCCCTGATGTTATTGGTTCAAGTCGCTTAAACATCATACAAGCATTTTTTTGCTTTGTAGATGTTTGATGAAACTTGCACTTGATTGCACGAATGTGAACTAAAATACTTTCTGCACTATGCAATAAATTTATCTTATCTATCAATATTTAAAATATAATTTTAATTGATAATTCAATTCATTAAAAACCATAAAACTTAACTGTTTTTAGCAAGGTATTACGAGCTAAGACCCGTATAATTAACGGGCTGTAACTTTATAATGGACATATTGAATGAAAACCGATTTTGAAATCACGACTATGCGCGATTCAGCAGAACAGGTCGTTGGCATTTTAAAATCTCTGGCCAATACCGACCGTCTTCTCATTTTATGTCATCTGTCTCAAGCAGAACTGAATGTTTCAGAAATTGAGGAAATGACTGAGATTAAACAGCCGACACTTTCCCAGCAGCTCATGATGCTGCGTAAAAGCGATGTAGTAGATACCCGACGCGACGGCAAACAGATTTATTATTCAATTAAAGATCAAAATTTGATTGTGGTCTTAAATACCCTTTATCAATTGTATTGCGGCAATCCAGCTAAATAACGGATATTTCATTTCCTCAGTCAGCATAATGAGTTTCTTTAAACTCTTATTGAGGTCGTTTTACATCATTAAAATCACGATCATAGAACTTTAAAATAGAGTTTTTCAAATGATACGTGACTGGCCCAGATGTTTCATTTTAAACATGATTCATCAAGAATCTAGATCAGCTAAGACTTCTTAGCAGAATTTGTGCATAATATATCTATATTTGTGATTTAGACCTTTTTATGCCAAATTCCAAGTCTAAACTTCTGCATAGACTGCCTGCCTGGGCATGGTTAAGCTACTATACGCCGGTCAAATTTAAGTCCGATGTACTGGCTGCCCTGATTGTGGTGGCAATGCTGGTGCCTCAAGGGATGGCCTATGCCATGCTGGCAGGATTGCCGCCGATCATGGGCTTATATGCCAGCATCCTGCCGATGATCATTTATGCCCTGCTCGGTGGGAGTTCGACTTTATCGATTGGCCCGGTGGCCATCATTTCCATGATGACCTTTGCCACGCTTAATCCACTTTTTGAAGTCGGCTCACCGGTCTATATCGAAGCTGCGACCTTATTGGCACTGATGGTTGGCATTATTTCCCTGCTTTTAGGATTATTCCGTTTTGGTTTTCTGATCCAGTTGATCAGTCATCCGGTGATCCAAAGCTTTATTATTGCTTCTGCCTTATTGATTGCTTTTGGTCAATTCAAGTTTTTGGTCGATCTTCCCTTAAAAGCCAATAACATTCCGGAGTTTGCCAGCAGTCTGCTGCAATATTTCCCGCTGCTGCACGTGCCCAGCCTGATTTTCGGCCTGCTCTCTATCGTTCTGCTGATCTATCTGCCCAAGTTATTGAAATCTCAGGCGGTACAAAGCCGGCTTGGCTCTACAGATTTTTTAGTCCGTGCGGTGCCCCTGATTCTGGTGTGTCTCGGCATTGCAGCAATTGTATTTCTGGATTTAAAGCTTCAGGGCATTAAAACGGTCGGTGCAATTCCTTCCGGTTTTCCACCCTTATCTTTTCCACACTGGAACTGGGAACTGGTGATGACCTTGCTACCGGGTGCCAGCATGATCGCCATGATCAGTTTTGTGGAATCCTTGTCGATTGCTCAAGCGACAGCCTTACAGCAACGCAGTCATTTAAACAGTAATCAGGAACTGATCGCGCTCGGTCTGGCCAATATCAGTGCTGGCGTGAGTTCAGCTTTTCCGGTAACGGGCAGCCTGTCGCGGACGGTGGTGAACGCCGATGCCGGTGCTAAATCACCTATGGCCGGTGTTTTATCCTCGATTCTGATTATTTTCGTGAGCCTGTTCTTTACCGGATTTTTTGAAGATCTGCCGCTGACCATTCTGGCCGCGACGATTATTGTTTCCATCTGGAAGCTGGTTAATTTCCAGCCATTTTTTGATGCTTGGCGCTATTCCAAGGCAGATGGCCTTGCCATGTGGATTACCTTTCTCGGCGTGGTCCTGATTGATATTTCCACTGGTTTGATTATTGGGATCGTTTCGACCTTTGTGCTGATGCTATGGCGAATCAGCCGGCCGCATATTGCGGTTGTCGGTCTGGTCGAAGGAACCCAGCATTTTCGCAATATTCAGCGTCATCAGGTCAGTACCTCCGATCGGGTGCTGTCACTGCGGATTGATGAGAATCTGACGTTTCTGAATGCCAATAGCTTCAAAGGTTATCTGATCAATGAGATCAGCCTGAATGACCAGCTACAACATGTGATTATCAACTGTTCCAGCATCAGTGCGATTGATCTGAGTGCCTTGGAAATGCTGGAAGATTTAAATGCCGAACTGGCCAAACTGGATATTCGCCTGCATTTTGCCGAAGTCAAAGGTCCGGTTATGGACAAGCTGCAAGCTTCTAAATTGATGACGCATCTGAGCGGGCTCATTTATCTGACCCATTTTCAGGCGATTCAGGACCTGGCACCAGAGATCTTTGAGCAGCATAAAGATTATATGATTTAAAATAGCAGATATTTGAACTTATGGCCGGAGATTCCGACCGGTCATAAGTACCGTCTTTTCTGAATTTTCAAATATAATTTGAATTTATCTATTTAACTTTGATATTTATTTCATGAATACAATTTTAAAAGTGGTGATTTATTCATCATTTTAAGAAGTTTTTCTTCAATATAAGCAATGTTTTAAACCCGTTAAGTTTAGAATACATCAATAATATCAATATCTTGGTTTTTATATGAAAATATATTTTAAGCCTTGTTTAAATTAAGTATAAAATAGCGCAACTTTTTCCCAAATTTAGCCCTCGTAATTTTCACAAGGCAACCTTATGTTTTCTGCCCTTATGCGCATGAGCTTAGTCTCTCGAATCATCATCGCCATTATTTTAGGTGTGGGTGTGGCTGTGGTATTTCCCGAAGCTACCCCCTCATTAAGCCTATTGGGCGACCTGTTTATTAAAGCCTTGAAGTCTGTTGCACCGATTCTGGTTTTCATTTTAGTGTTAGCTTCTATCGCGAATTTTAAAGTGGGCCAATCCAACGCCGCCATCAAGCCGATTATGCTGATGTATGCGGTCGGTATGTTCCTTGCTGCGCTGAGCGCTGTGGTTTCAAGTGTTTTATTTCCAAGTACGCTATTCCTGGATATTGCTGCACAAGCTGACTTGCAGCCGCCTGGCAGTCTGGTGGAAATTCTGAAGAATTTGCTGCTCAGTTTTGTCGCCAACCCGGTTGTTGCAATTGCTGAAGCAAACTTTATTGGCATTCTGGCCTGGTCAGTAGCATTGGGCATTGCTTTCCGTCATGCATCGGATAGCACCAAGACGCTTTTGAATGATGCAGCCTTTGCAGTGAACTATGTGATTCGTTTAGTGATCAGCTTTGCACCTGTGGGTATTTTTGGTCTGGTTGCGGTGACTTTTGCTGAATCTGGTCTGGATACACTGACCAGTTATGCACATTTACTTGCTGTGTTGCTCGGAACGATGGCTTTTGTGGCACTGGTGATTAATCCGCTTCTGGTTGCCTTAATGACGCGTAACAACCCGTATCCACTGGTGTTCACCTGTTTGCGCGAAAGTGGCATTACCGCTTTCTTTACCCGTAGTTCGGCAGCCAACATTCCAGTCAATCTGGACTTGGCAAAACGTCTGGGCGTCAAGGAATCAACTTCAAGTATCGCAATTCCTTTGGGTGCTACGATCAACATGGCAGGTGCTTCTGTGACCATTACTGTATTGTCATTGGCGGCTGTAAATACTTTGGGGATTAGCGTCGATTTCAGCACTATGCTCATTCTTTCTGTGGTGGCAACCGTTTCGGCATGTGGCGCTTCAGGGGTTGCAGGCGGTTCATTGTTACTGATTCCAGTTGCATGTGGCCTGTTTGGTATTTCTTCGGATATCGCCATGCAAGTCGTTGCGATTGGTATGGTGATCAGCGTATTGCAGGACTCTACTGAAACTGCGCTAAACTCATCGACCGATGTTTTATTTACTACAGCAGTAGACCGCGCATCAAATTGATTTTATATTGATTAATCAATATGTTTAGCCAATGATGTTGTTATGCCATTACAGCGTTTACCTACCTGGGTACAATTAGGGGCGTTTTTTCTTGCGGTCAATGCCGGCATGATTAACGTCCTGGGTCTGGTGACGGTACTGCACCAGTCTGTTTCACATATGACCGGTAATGTCAGTATGCTGGCCATGGCCCTGCTGAACTGGCAACCAGAACAGATGTTGTATCTCTTTCTGGTCACACTCTGCTATGTCATTGGCTCATCCTATAGCGGGCTGATTCTTGGAAATAGTCACTTTCGCCTTGGGCAGCTTTATGGTTACCCTTTAAGCCTGGTGGCTATTTTTATTTTGATCTGCTGGTTATTATTGCCCTATTTCCCGCGCTACGCCTTGTTATGGGCCTGCGTTGCCATGGGTGTGCAAAATGCCATGGTCAGCCACTATAAAGGCGCCATTATTCGCACCACGCATTTATCTGGCGTACTGACAGACCTCGGCTTGGCGGTGGGCTACCGTTTACGCGGTTTAGAGGTAGAATCACGACGCGTGGTTCTGCATCTGCTTATTTTACTCGGTTTTTTAAGCGGTGGCATTCTTGCCAGCTGGCTATATCCTTATTTAAAATTAAATGCATTCCTGATCCCGGCAGTGCTGAGTCTGATTCTCAGTCTCACGTATTGGGTGATTTATTTACGTTATCGACATCAACACGACTAATATCTGGACATTCTCATGGTTAAAAATGCATTGCAGGCACAATTGTTAAAGGCAGGATTGGTCGACAATAAAAAAGCCAAAAAACTGTCTAAACAGGCTGTGCATGAAAAACGCACCGGTGACAGTACCGAGGCTGAAATCAAGGCCAAGATTGAACAAGACAAACAGCAAAAAATGGCCAAAGATCAGGCAATTGAGCAAGAGAAAAAAGCAGCATTGCAGGAAAAAGAGCTGAAAGCCGCGATCATGCAAATGATTAATCAGCACAAAATCCGTGATACAGACGGCGATGCGGTATATCAGTTTATTGATGACAGCAAAATCAAAAAGGTCTATTTAAACCAGCAGATCTATAATGCACTGGTGGCAGGCAGTCTGGTGATTGCACGTGAAAATGACAGCTATGCTTTCTTGCCTAAAGCTCTGGCAGATCGTATCAATACGAAAATGCAGGGCTTTATCATTGTGAATAATTCAGAGAAAAATGAAGAAACCACTGATGAAGAAGATCCATATGCAGCTTATGTTATTCCTGATGATTTGATGTGGTAAGCATCGCGATATCATTACTGAAATATCGAAGATCAGAAACCGGCGAATTCGCCGGTTTTTTATTCGTATGTGCTGTTATTTAATAATTCACATCAACAAATATGTTTTAAAAAGTTATCCAATATTAAAAAATCTGATCCAAAACTATAAACTTGATCTAAATTTTTGATTGAAGAGAAAGATCGTTTGGAACAGTTTAATTTTATTCGGAATATTCAAGAATGGGCAGATCAGTACCCATGGCTGGAAATGCTATCTTCACTGAGTATTGTGATTTTACTGGCGATTCTTGCCAATCTATTTGCCAAGCAAATTGTGGTACGCGGAATACGTCAACTGATTTCCAGAATGCCTTTTGCCAATAATCAGATTTTTGCTGAACATAGCGTGATTCGCCGGATTGCGAATATTGTTCCGGCAGTCGTGATCATGAACGGGATTACCACGGTACCGCATTTATCTGACAAGGTTGAATCCTTTGTGCAAATGGGTGCACAGGCTTTTATCTTCCTGACGATTGCCCTGGCTCTGGGTGAATTACTGAATATTTTTAACCTGGTCTATCAGCGTAATCCCAAATCACGTAACAAACCGATTAAAGGCTATTTGCAGCTGGTCAAGCTGATTATCTTTATTGTCTGTGGCCTGATGATTCTCGGCACTTTCCTGAAAAAGGATGTCTTTACCTTGCTGGCTGGCTTCGGTGCCATGGCCGCGGTGTTGATGCTGGTCTTTCAAAATACCATTTTGTCGCTGGTGGCTTCAGTTCAGATTTCATCCTATGACATGGTGCGTATTGGCGACTGGATCGAAATGCCCTCGCTGAATGCGGACGGCGATGTCATTGATATGTCATTACATACCATTACGGTACAGAATTTTGATAAAACAGTGACCACGATTCCCACCAATAAACTGGTAACGGATACCTTTAAAAACTGGCGTGGTATGCAGGAAGCCGGTGCGCGCCGGATCAAGCGCTCGATTCATATTGATCAAAGCAGCGTGCATTTTATGTCGGCTGAAGAACAGAACAAGCTGAAAAATTTTATTCTGTTGGATCAATACTTAAATACCAAATCAGAAGAGCTGGAACAATTTAACATGCAACTGAGCCATCATTCGCAATATAACCAGCGCCGTCTTACCAACTTAGGAACCTTTCGTGCTTATGTAGAGTTTTATCTGCAACAGCATTCGGGCATTAGTAAAAACCATTCCCTGATGGTGCGCCAATTGCAGCCAACCAGTGAAGGTTTACCGTTAGAGATTTATGCCTTCACCAATACCACTGCCTGGGTGGAGTATGAAAATATCCAGTCGGATATCATGGATCATCTGCTGGCGATTATTCCGGAATTTGGTTTAAAGGTCTATCAAGCGCCTTCAGGTCTTGATTTAAAGGAAGCATTTACTCAACCATCTTCCATTATTACTTAAACACAAGTCATCCAATTCCAAGCCTGAAATGCTGCTGCATTTCAGGCTTTTTTATTTCATGAGATGTTTAAATCCTGACTGGCATAAATCTGGCTTTAGTTTAATTTTTATAATCTAAGTTTTAATTGAGTGATTCATTTTGTGGCAATTTCACCCAATTACGGGCTTAAAAAAACAGAATCCTTTATAATTCCCGAAAAGCAAAATGCATGATAAGAGTACGATAATGTTTCGATGGCTTGAAAGACTGGTTGACCCCTATCCCACCAAAAATCTGAACCAACCTTTACCAACCAAGTTTTTTCCATTTGTCTGGCAGGCAGCCTATGGAGTCCGCCGTTATTTACTGATTCTGGTGCTATGTACCGCCGGTGCTGCCAGCTTCGAAGCTTTCCTGTATTCAAAAATTGGCGAGCTGGTAAACTGGCTCAGTAAAAGCCAGCCCGATACTTTTCTGGAACAGCATGCCAGCAATTTAACCTTGCTGAGTATTGTTCTGCTGGCCAATATTTTCTTCGCCAGCGCGCAGTCCCTGATCAAGCATCAGATTCTGTATAGCAACTTCCCGATGCGTTTACGCTGGCGCTTTCATAACCTGCTGATGAAACAAAGCCTGGATTTTTTCCACAATGATTTTGCCGGACGCTTATCGGCCAAGGTCATGCAAACGGCGCTGGCAGTACGCGAGTTCTGGGTGATTCTGGGTGACATACTGGCTTATGTGCTGATTTATTTCATCACCATCAATATTGTTTTAGGTGCAATTTCACCTTTGCTGATCATTCCATTGATGGTCTGGCTAGCCTTGTTTATCTGTGCAGCGTGTTACTTCATTCCGCGTTTGAGCAAAATTTCCAATGCCCAGGCGGATGCCCGTGCGGTCATGACTGGCCGTATTACGGATGCCTATACCAATATCCAGACCGTGAAGCTGTTTGCTCATGCCGGCCGCGAAAGCCAGTATGCCAAGACTTCGATGAAGGAATTTATGGTAACGGTATATAAACAGATGCGTCTGGGTGCTCAATACGAAATCAGTATTTTACTGCTGAGTGTAGTGTTATATGGCGGCGTACTGGGTACCGCGATCTGGCTGTGGATGGAAGGTCAGGCCGAGCTGGGAATTATTGCTGCAACTACAGCAATGGTACTGAAACTGAATAGTATTGCCGAATTTATGATGTGGCAGACCTCTGCCCTGTTTGAAAATGTAGGTACCATTCAGGATGGTATGAAAACTTTAGGCCGCAAAATTGCCATTGAAGATAAACCGGGTGCTAAAGAGCTACAGCTCAATCATGGTGAAATCAAATTCGAAAATGTCAGCTTTGCCTATAATGATAAAAACGTGATTGATCAGTTTAATCTGACCATTCGCCCGGGTGAAAAAATTGGTATTGTCGGCCGTTCAGGTGCGGGGAAATCTACCCTGATTCAACTGTTGCTGCACTTTTATCATATCAACCAGGGTCGTATCTTGATTGATGGCCAGGATATTGATGATGTCACTCAAGACAGTTTGCGCAAGAACATTGCATTAGTGACTCAAGATACTTCACTGCTGCATCGCACTGTCGCGGAAAACATTAAATATGGTCGTCCGGATGCAACTGATGAAGAAATGTTTGAAGCTGTGCGTAAAGCCAAAGCGGAAGAGTTTATTCCTAATTTGACTGATTTGCGTGGCAAAAAAGGCTATGAAGCTTATGTGGGTGAACGTGGCGTGAAACTTTCCGGCGGACAGCGTCAGCGAATTGCAATTGCACGTGTATTCCTGAAAGATGCGCCGATTCTGATTCTGGATGAAGCCACCAGTGCATTGGATTCTGAGGTTGAAGCAGCCATTCAGAACAGTCTGGACGACTTAATGCAAGGTAAAACCGTGATTGCCATTGCGCATCGTCTGTCTACCATTGCCCAGATGGATCGTCTGATTGTGCTGGATCAGGGTCGAATCGCCGAGCAAGGCACGCATGATGAACTGGTGGCATTAAATGGTATCTATGCCCAGCTTTGGCAGCGTCAAACTGGTGGCATGCTGATCGAGCAACAAATCAAAGCATCAAAAGATCATGAATAATATGATCTCTAGAAGATTTCAAAACTTCTAAGGATTTGCTCGTCCTTAATATTGAACAGGTCTGGGACAAAAGAAAACTTTGCCCAGACCTTTCTTTTTAAAATCTTCTCTACAGATGAACAGCAAGTTGCCATCTATCTGGTATTTTAATGAAATAACATAACTCTCTAGTTCTGAAAGCTCTCTGAAGAAGTCCTATTCAATGATTAATAAAAACTAGACCAATCGTCCTGTCCTGAGCAAACAGATGCTGGGATGCGACTTGTTCAATAAAATAATTTTAATTTCATCAATAAAATTATGTGGTTTAAATTGATTTTAATGCTGAATTCAGGCTAATCTGCCAATGGCAGAGTCACAATCGCCAAAATTTTGTCCAACAATTTTAATGAAAAATTTGGCGGCTTCATGCCAATATCTATTTATAAATAAAAAAATTTGAATGAGTGCAACGGATCGCGCATGAAAACAATTGCTCCACGCCAAGACCAAGGAATTCCAGGTGTTTACGGTCTCCTGCTTCTCGATGTCATTTCCCGCTGGGGTTATAATAATGAGTCGCTTTTCCAACCTTTTGGCCTGACCAGTGAACAGTTGGCAGATCCTGATTTTCGTATTCCAACCCCTGTCGCCAACGAACTGGTCAAATATGCCCTGAAACTGACCGGAGAGCCGACCTTGGGTTATCATCTCGGCACACAGATGCGGATCTCGATTCATGGCTTTATCGGCTATGCGATTATGACGGCGAATAATATTACTGATGCGCTGGTACTGGCGAACCGATTTATTCAACTCCGTTTACCTTTCCTGCAACTATTTTTCTCAACCTTTGGTGCCAAAGCCACGGTACAGTTGCAAACCGATATTCAGCTTGAACCTCTGCGCACCGAAATTTCAATTGCTTTAATGATTGGTCTGATCAGTATGGCCAAAGCCATTACAGGCGTTACTGATGCGACAGGAGAAATCGATTTTGATTTTAAAAAACCGGAAGGTTTTGAACGTTTTATGGCGAAGTTTCCCACCCATCAGTTCCGTTTTGAACAGCCGCATTTAATTCTGAGCTTTGATAAAAGCTACCTGATGAACAAGCTGGTACATGCCGACCCAATTGCCAGCCAAATTGCGATTAACCAGTGTGAAACAGAACTTTCTGCCTTGGGTGAACGGCACCGGATTGCCATGCGTGTCCGGGACATTTTGACCCATGCCGAGCAGCATTATCTGAGTATTGAAAGTGTGGCGGACCGCTTGCACATGTCTGACCGCACCTTAAAACGTCAACTCGCTGCTGAAGGTACCTCCTTTTCTACCCTGGTCGATGAAGTGCGTTACCGGCATGCCACCTCATTATTGTCCCGGACAGATTTTACCCTGGAACAGATTGCCGATGAACTGGGTTATAGTGATGTGGCCAATTTTAGCCGGGCGTTTAAACGCTGGAGTGGCCGCAGCCCGAGCAACTGGCGCAAAGATCCTTATTTATAAAGGAGCATAAGCCTTTTGTTTTTCTTAAAAAGAATGTATAAAACATGTCAAAAATGATCTTAAAATTTTTAAGGAGTTATCAATGAATCATCCTTCAGAATTAAAGTACGCAAGTACGCATGAATGGGTACGCATTGAAGGTGATCTTGTTGTGACCGGTATTTCCGACCATGCACAGGATGCGTTAGGTGATTTAGTGTATGTAGAAGCGCCTGACTTGAATCAGCATATCACTGCAGGTGAGCAAGCTGGGGTGGTTGAATCTGTCAAAACTGCTTCCGATATTCATGCGCCGGTGTCTGGCGTGGTGGTTGAAATCAATCCTGATCTTGAAGATGATCCTGATTTCATTAATGATGACCCATATGGCAAAGGCTGGATCTATAAAATCAAGCCGGACAATATGGCAGATGTCGAAAAGCTGCTTTCCAATACAGAATATGAAGCTGGCCTCTAAGTCGATTTAAATTTAGAAAATCAGCCTCCGGGCTGATTTTTTTATTAAAGATCAATCGTTGTATTTCCCAGTTCAAATTAAATTTCATGTATTTATCATGAAATATCATTGTATTTTTCACTTATTTTTCCTAAAGTCTTGATCATATTCACTTCGCTCCTGAATAGGTCGCACTTATTTATAACAATAATTTCCCATGCTGAGCCCAGCATCTTACAGCATATCATTTTAGGAAAATCATGAACGCCAATGCAGCGCCATTATGGACCAAGTCATTTACCCTTTGTCTGGCCAACAACCTGTTTTTATTTATTTTCTATTTTGCGCAAACCACAATTTCGCCAATATACATCTTAAAAGAATTAGGCGGCAACCTGACCCAGGCAGGTCTGGCCATGACCTTGTTTATGGTCTCTGCCATTGCAGTGCGACCTTTTAGCGGTTTAATTATCGAAAAATTCGGGGTACGCAAGACTCTGATTATTTCAGAAGTGTTCTTTAGCCTATTTTCACTTACTTATCTGCTGGCAGATCAGCTCACGATTCTGTTTATCATCCGTTTCTTACATGGCATCTGGTTCAGTATTTTGACCACAGTTTGCGTACCTGTCGTGAACCAGTTTATTCCGGAGCAGCGTAAAGGCGAAGGCATGGGCTATTTTGTCATGTCTGTAAATCTGGGAATTGTCTTGGGGCCATTGATTGGTCTGAGCCTGATGGAATACTGGTCTTATTTTCAGGTCAGTACGCTATTAATCGCCTTAGTTTTTATCGGATTTACCTTCTGTTTTCTGATTCCGGTCAAAGAACCTGAAAAAATAATTGAAAATTCCAACAAGAAAACATCGCTTGAGTTGACAGATTTTGTAGAAAAAACGGTATTACCTGTCGCGGTATTGGCCATGCTGATTTCTTTTTCTTATGCGAGCATCATGTCTTTTATCGCCCCCTTCGCAGCCAGCAAGAATTTAATGGCCTATGCCGGTTTATTCTTTGTGGTTTTTGCGATTTCCATGATGAGCTTACGGCCGATCACCGGAAAAATTTATGATCGTAAAGGCCCGCAATATGTGATTTATCCGGCATTGGTGGCTTTTAGTCTGGGCCTGTTTTTACTCAGCCAGATTCAGACCCTATGGGGATTTATGCTAGCTGCAGTCATGGTTGGCGTGGGCTTTGGCAGTGTGCAGCCGTGTATTCAAACTTTGGCAATTCAACGTGCGCCCAAGCATCGAATTGGCTATGCAACCTCAACTTTTTATACTTTTTATGATCTGGGTATTGCCATCGGTTCATTGCTGATTGGTGCGATCATTGCAGCTTATAGTTATCAGTTTGCTTTTCTACTGTGTGGTATTTTAACCTTAAGCAGTATTGTTTATTTTAAGCTGATGGTACAACGCAAAACCGTCTAATTTTATGGATTGAATTGAATAATAAATAAGATCAATAAGAACAGGCAGAAAATTCTGCCTGTGATTTTTTGAGTAAATGTTTATTCTGACACCGAAGTATTCTCTGCTTCTTTCTCATCCGCTTTTGGATCTTGCATCATGGTGAATTGGGTTGCTTCACTAGCTGGTGCAGTACTGTCCTGACGATTGCTTTTCAGCTTGATCTGCAGGCGTAACTCATTGGTAGAATCGGCATTACGCAAAGCTTCTTCATAAGAAATTTCACCCTGGTTATACAGATCAAATAAAGCCTGGTCAAAGGTCTGCATGCCCAGTTCACGGGATTTCGCCATAATTGCTTTCAGCTCATGGAATTCACCTTTCAGAATCAAGTCTGAAATAAGTGGTGTATTTAACATGATTTCAATCGCTGCACGACGGCCCTTACCATCCTGAGTACGGATTAAACGCTGTGAAATAATTGCCTTCATATTGGAGGACAAATCCATCAATAACTGATTCCGGCGTTCTTCCGGGAAGAAGTTAATAATCCGGTCCAAAGTCTGGTTGGCATTATTAGAATGCAATGTTCCCAAACACAAATGACCAGTTTCCGCAAAGGCAATCGCGTGTTCCATGGTTTCAGTATCGCGAATTTCCCCGATCAGAATTACATCTGGCGCCTGACGCAAGGTATTTTTCAGCGCGTTGTGCCAAGAATGGCAGTCCACTCCGACTTCACGATGAGTAATCATGGATTTTTTATGCTTGTGCACATATTCCACTGGATCTTCTACAGTGATGATATGCCCGGCCGAATTTTCATTACGGTAGTCAATCATCGCCGCGAGTGAAGTTGATTTACCTGAACCCGTTCCACCGACCACCAGCACCAGTCCGCGTTTTTCCATAATCACATGTTTCAGGGATTCAGGCAGTTTCAGCTTCTGGAAATTTGGAATTTCTGCAGTAATGGTACGAATCACCATACCAACATTGAGTTGTTGCTGGAACACATTGACCCGGAAACGGGAAACGCCCGGCACAGTGATGGCAAAGTTACACTCAAGGTCAGTTTCAAATTCTTTACGCTGTTTATCATTCATCAGGCTGTAGGCAAACAGCTTGGTTTTTTCAGCCGTGAGTTCCTGCTGTCCAAAAGGTTTCATTAAGCCTTGATGTTTAATACTCGGTGGAAAATCAGCCGTAATAAATAAATCCGAACCGCCATATTCCACCACCTTGGTCAGCATGTGATGCATGAATTTTTTTGCTTCGTCCAATAATTCTGCCGTGAACATCTTTTCCCCCCAGAAATGCACAACTGCACAAATCTCAATCTTAGATTTATGCCAAAATATTTTGATTTCATTGTGCAGCGTTTTTTAAAAAGCCTCAAACACATTTGATTTATAAAGAAAATATTTTAAAGTTTTTATGTGATTTACTTCAATAAAAATGAAATTAACCTGCAATATGTACGCTTTTTTTTAAAGCAACTCTGCTCAAAAAGAAGATTGTCATTTAAATGGTAAAACTCTATCAGACGACTCATTATTTGTCCTTTACGACATATAGAGTATTATTTTTCTTTCCTTATGATTACCAACTTCCCTATTTTTTATGTACCAATTTCGGTTCTATCACATGTAATAATGACTTATGAAAAATAGGACAATGTTTATAAAAATTGAACAAAACCGTGGAATATTATTTAAATATTGAGCGTGGAACGTGATAGATCATTAAAAAAGCCCAGGCACAGATGCTTGGGCTTTTAAGTCAATATAAGATATTGTTATTAAAAGAAAAAATTCTTAATTTCGAATAACGTGTATTATATTAATTTTAGAAAATCTTAATCTTTAGCTAACATAATCATCAGTTGATATCACTTGAGCATATGCAAATTCAAAAGCGGCCATTAATGTTGCATGAACATGGCCCGCAGGTACTTTAACGCCATTAAATTCAAGGTCTAGTGTTGCACAAGCATCATGAATCACTTTTACCTTATAACCAAAATCAGAAGCAGCACGAACAGCAGCATCAACACACATATGGCTCATAGCACCAATCACGACTAACACAGTCACTTGATTGCTATCTAAAATTTCTTTGAGATTCGTATTTAAGAACGCATTGATGTGATTTTTAATGATTACAGATTCATCTTCTTGCGGCTTAACTGTGTCCTGAAATTCAATACCATTTGAGCTAGGTTCAAATATAGGAGATTTAGCATCAGCAATATGTTGGACATGAATCACTTGAGTACCCAGTTGACGAGCCTTCGCAATTACTTTCACTGCATTAGCAGCAGCTTGTTCAATATTTACCAATGGTAATTTACCTGTAGGTAGATATTCATTTTGTAAGTCGATAAGTAATA
>NZ_JBIUAT010000034.1:0-26970 GCF_044547685.1 Acinetobacter sp. NPDC052428 | reverse complement strand
CATGGGATGAGTACTTCGACTCCCGATGGGGGAAAAGAATGCTGGTCTCCGCAAAGGGGCGAGCCAAGCTGTATCGGGTGTGGCTAAATCAAGGTGGTCGCTGCTGCGCCTGTCTTAAACCAGTCACCAAAGATACACCCTGGCACAGCCGTCATATTGTGAAGCGAAGTCATGGTGGAACGGATGCAGTTGCTAATCTTGAGATTTACCATCTGTATTGTCCGAGGAGTGTTTAGTTTGCCAATGTCAACGATGTATAACCGGGTGCCGAATGGCGCCTTAGCAGAGGCTTGAGCCGTGTGCTGGGAAACTCGCATGCACGGTTCTTAGGGGGTTGGACGTAGGTAACTGCGTCTGACTACCCGACAATCAGATTTGAATATATTGAGATTTATTACAATCGAATTAGAAGGCATTCTGCCAATAGCTGGTTAAGCCCTGAAGCCTATTAGCAGAAATTTTTAAGAAAATATAGAGGGAACTACTGTCTAGGATCACTTTGCAAAAAGTGCAGAACTTAATCTTTCAAATGATTGGTATAAGTATTCATATACATCCTTATTTATTCAGTTACTCTCAGGTCTCAGCGTTTTGGCCAAGTCACTGTATCTGTGTAATTTTTCAGTACAAACTCGCGGGTATCTTCCGCAATAAATGCATCTTTTACTGCTTGTACCTCAGGCTTTTCAGCAGCCTTGCTATTTGATACTAAGACGCTGTCATACTCCTGATTATCTTGTTCTAAGTAAATCGAATCGCGTTTTGGCAGCAGGTTTGCATGTACCGTATATGCGCCCGCCATAATTGCAAGGTCAGCATCTTTAAAGCTGACTGGCACTAGTGCATGCTCTACTTCAGTAAACTGGAAATCCTTAGGATTGGCAGTAATATCTTTTAAGCTGGTTTTTGCACCAGTATTAGGTTTTAGCTCGATCAGATGCGCGCGTGCTAAGAGGTTCAGCGCACGTCCCCCATTCGAAGGATCTGAAGGAATCACAATTTTCGCTTTATCCGGCAGATCATTGATATTTTTATATTTAGGCGAATAGGCGCCAAACATACCGTTAAAGGTCGAGGTAAGTGCCACCAAATCCCAGTTGTTCAGCTCTTTCGCTGACCGCATATAATATTTATGCTGGAAATAGTTTAAATCCACTTCATTTTCTGCCACGGATTTGTTTGGAATCAGGCCGTCATTGGCATATTTTATTTTCAGCTCAATATTCTGTTTTTTGACCTTTTCACGTACATACTCAGCCACTTGCGGATAAGGAGGATTGTCACGGGTTAGCAGTGTTACTACTTTGATATCACGATTATCAGCAGACACAGTTTTTTCCTGTTTGGAGCAGCCAGCCAACCCAAAGCCGATCGATGCTGTAAGCGCAGCAGTCAACACATATTTAAATTTCATAGATATTCTCTCAAAAGCGCAGTTTTCGCGGTTATTTTAAATAGCGCCCCAAATTTGCAGGACGTTTAAATTACATTGTTGTGTTAGAAATAGCCGACGTTCGGCACTGTTTTTTTGTTGACCAAAATATCGCCCAACACCTTGGCTTTAAGGCTGACTGAGTTGTGCGTTGATAGCGTACGGATATTGCGCCAGTGACGGTCATTTAGCGTATCGCGTCCCATAGCGGAAGCACCGATGACTTCAAACATCAGATTGGCAGCTTTGAGCGCTAGCGGATCAATTGCGACTTTTACTTTTGCGGTATCTGTAGCGGCCTGCTGCAGTACGGCATCATAGTTCGGACGGTTCAGATGCTGGACGACACGGTCTAGTGAGCGCGCTGCTCGCAAAACGGCATTTTCCACAATAAAAGCAATAGAAGAAATTTCCCCTACTTTTTCAAGGAAAAGTGGTTCATCACGCGCCTGTTCGGCATTGCCGTAGCTGAACGTGCGGCCGCGATTGGCCAGTAGCACAGCAGTACGGTCTTCCACAGCTTTGGTCTGACCTGCAATAATGGCCTGAATATACAGCTGCGCAAATGGCTTATTCACCAAGCCGTTTGGTTTAGGCCAGCGGATTTCATCTTCGAAAATAGCGACACGCTTAAACAGTGTGGTGCCGCTGGCGGTGTTGCGCTGGCCGATGCCGAGCCAGTCATCAAAAACTTCTACGCCTTCACGGTCAGTCGGTACTACAACATGGCATAAGGTATCTAAATGGCTTTGCGCAAAAACCATCACATAGTCGGCATGCAATGTGCCGGTGGTGAAATATTTTTTGCCGTCTAAAAACAGCTGGTCGTTTTCATACAGAATATGGGTAATTAGCTTGCCGCTGCCGACATTATACGAAGATGGTTCTGCCAGTGCATTGCTGACAATTTTGCCACTGGCAATACGCTCAAACCATTTCTCACGGTAGGCGGGCTCAGGATGTCTCAGTACATCTTCGGTAAACTGAAAATGCGAATGGAAAATATGCGCCACATCTGAGTCTGCACGGCCTAGTTCGATAATCACGGCAAACAACTCTTCAATGCTAAGCGCCTGACCACCATACTGTTTCGGCAGGCGGAGTGCGCCAATTTTCTTTGATTTTAAATATTGAACAATCTGAGCCGGTGGCTGTTCGCCGTTAGCATCACGAACCGCTAAATCCGTTTTGATTGAATCAATCAGCGCAAGAAATTCTGGATGCTCATGGTAGGAAAGTGCTGTATTTGACACTTCCTTAACTTTAATATTCATAAAACTAGTCTTCCTATACGCTTACTGTTTTTCCCAAGTGACTGTGCCTGAATAGTTTTTCAGTACAAAATCCCGAGTATCATCTGCGGTGAATGCATTTTTAATTATTTGCACTTCAGCTTTTTGCTGTGACTTAGAATTTGCCACTAGCACCGCATCATAATTGTGATTATTTTCTTCCAAATACAGTGCATCCTGCTTTGGCACAAGGCTGGCGTGCGCTGTATATGCACCGTCCATAATCGCTAAATCTGAATCTTTGTAGCTCACCGGCACCAGCGCATGTTCAACTTCAACAATCTGCAAATGTTTCGGATTAGCTTTAATGTCTTTGACACTAGTTTTCGCACCGGTATTCGGCTTCAGCTCAATTAAATGTACTGCGGCCAGGAGGTTCAGCGCCCGACCGCCATTGGATGGGTCAGAAGGAATCACAACTTTGGCTCCATCCGGCAGATCATTTAAGCTTTTATATTTCGGCGAATAAACGCCGAAAATGCTGTTAAATGTGGTGCCGATGGCATTCAGATCCCAGTTATTCAGTTCTTTTGCAGACTGCATATAGGTTCTGTGCTGGAAATAGTTCAGGTCAGTTTCATTTTCAGATACTGATTTATTTGGAATCAGACCGTCAGTGGCATATTTAATGCGTAGTTCAATATTCTGTTTTTTTACTTTGGCTCGGACAAATTCAGCAATTTGCGGCAGCGGTGGATTGTCACGCGTCAGCAAAGTTACTACTTTGATAGCATCAGTGCCCGCAGCAGTGTTTTCCTGTTTTGAACAGCCAACTAATCCCAGACCAATGGATGTGGTTAATGTTGCCGTCAATGCATATTTAAATTTCATTTTTTAAGTTAATCCCTTAAATACGTTTGTCTAAATGCTTCACAAAATAGTTGCCAGTAAATTGAATGATCTGAACAATAAAAATAATGATAAGCACAGTGATAATTAGAATGTCCGTTTCAAAACGATGGAAACCGTACCGGATAGCAAAATCGCCAATACCACCACCGCCCACAATGCCAACAATCGTGGAATAAGAAAAATAACTCACCGTCACAATGGTGATGGAGTTGACGATCGCTGCGCGTGCTTCTGAAAACAGCACTTTATGCACGATTTGAAATTTGGTTGCACCCATGGCTTCTGCTGCCTCAATCACACCACGGTTGACCTCTAATAATGCAGCTTCGACAAAGCGAGCAAAGTAGGGAATACAACTGATAGTCATTGGAACAATGGCTGCTGTAGTACCGATAGATGTTCCGACAATTAAACGGGTCAAAGGCACAATGGAAATGGCTAAAATCAAAAATGGAAAAGAACGGATAAAGTTCACCACCGCATTTAAAACTCCATTCAGCAACTTATTGCTGGAAATTGAGCCTTCACGGGTTAGATACAGCGCCGTGCCAACGATGCCGCCAAAAATAATTCCCAGTACAATAGTCACGGACAACATATAAAAGGTTTCGCCCAGCGCGGTTTGAATTTCAGGCCAAACGCCAATTACTTTTTCGTACATATTAGGAAGCCTCTTTTAAGCTGGTACTGATGTCATTGAGCAGTAATTTAGAAATAATAGATTTGACCGGTTGGCCGATCGGCTGGGTGAGATCAAACTCTTCAATCACTTGACCATGTTCCATCACTGCTACACGATTGCAGATTTTGTGCACCAGCTGCATTTCATGCGTCACAATTACAATTGTGATGCCGAACTGTTTATTGATCTTTGCCAGATAATGTAGAATAGATTCTTTGGTTTGCGGATCTACCGAAGATGTCGGCTCATCGCAGAGCAGGATTTTTGGCTGGGTCACAATGGCACGGGCAATCGCGATACGCTGTTTTTGACCACCGCTGAGCTGGCTTGGGAAAGCATTTTTTTTATCCAATAGATCGACAATTTCAAGGCATTCTAGCGCGCGTTTACGGCGTTCTGCTTTCGATACACCGGAGAATTCTAAAGGCAGTTCAATGTTTTCAAGTGCTGTGCGGTTAGTTAGCAGATTAAAATGCTGAAAGATCATGCCAATGGATTTACGCTGTTCAAGTAACTGTTTTTTAGACAATTGAAGCAGAGAATCACCTTGGATTTTAATGTCACCGCTATTCGGGCGTTCCAGCAAGTTAATCATGCGCAGTAGGGTTGACTTTCCTGCACCACTGAAACCAATGATGCCAAAAACATCGCCTTGATGAATATTCAGGCTGACATCAGATACGGCGGTAAACTGACTGTCCTTTTGTACAAATACTTTATTCAGATTCTGTAGTTGTATCATCGTTTATTCTCTATGTTGACCTATCATCATGGATACGGTTGCTCTATAACAGTCAACATAGTGCAAAATTAAGCATGTTTAAAATAAATATTATTAATTAATTTATATTAAAAAAATGAATACTAAATCAGTGGTTAATTAACCGCGGTATAGCGAGTGGAAAAATATATTGCTATGAGTCTGAAAACCATTCAAAGAGGAAAGAAATTTTCTGTTAAGCTAAAAATTATTAATTTAATAGAATATATTTCAATGCTTTATGGTTTTTAGTTCAACTAATAATGTTTTGGAAAAGAGGAAATAAAAGATTTTTTTATTTTTGTGAATGTATACACTGAAATGATTATTCTTATTTTCGTCTTTTAATATGAAATTAACTTATTTCGTTTTGTACAGAGCTTATTTCTAGAATGCGCTGAAATTGAATCCTTCGATTTCATTCATGGATGTGGGCGCAAATGACTAGAATTTTATTTTTCTTCTCACTGATATTCAGTGTTTTTACCTTAACAGCCTGCAACAAGGCTGAACAGCCAGCAATAGAAGTAAAGCCTGTTGATGCAGTACATTCGAGCATACGCATTGGTTATCAGCGTTCATCAACTTTAATGACTTTATTAAAGGAATCGGGCGAACTTGAGCAGGAACTTGCAAAGTACAATGTCAAAGTTAACTGGCATGAATTCACAAGTGGTCAGCCTCTTTTGGAAGCATTGAATGTTGGTAGTATTGATGTCAGCGCCGATGTTGCGGATACCGTTCCAGTTTTTGCTCAAGCAGCTAAAGCGGAGCTAACTTATTATGCAAAAGAAACGGCGTCACCGCATGCGCAAGCAATTTTAGTCCCACAAAACTCTAAAATCAAAACACTGGTGGATTTAAAAGGAAAAAAAATTGCAGTGACTAAAGCGGCTGGCAGTCACTATTTACTGATCGCGGCTTTAAACAAAGCTGGTTTAAGCTTTAAGGATATTCAGCCAGCTTGGCTTAGCCCGGCAGACGGCCGTGCAGCTTTTGAACATGGCGGTGTAGACGCTTGGGTGACTTGGGAGCCCTATGTATCAAGTGGTACAGTTATTCAGCATGCGAAGATTTTGGGAACGGGTGAAGGACTTGCAAGCTATACGCGTTACTATCTCACTACACACAGGTTTGCAGGAAAGCATCCAGAAGTTTTAAAGCTGATCATTGTTGAATTACAGAAAAAAGCACAATGGGTTAAAGAGCACCCTGACGATGCTGCAAGAATTCTAAGTCCTTTATGGGGTGACTTACCGCAAGATGTGGTACTGAAAGCGAATGCAAATCGAAGCTATAACGTACAGCCTGTGATTGTAAGTGATATGGCTGAACAACAAAAGATTGCAGATACTTTTTACAGCGAAAATCTAATTCCAAAAACAATTAATGCAAAGAACTCTGACATTTTTCAATAATGAGTCTAGACTTCGCATAGAATAAGTTCTGGAATTTTTAATTAAATTTCAGAACTTTTCATTTTGTACCGTTTGGATTTCAAATTGGGTTTCTTGTAAGATTTTAATAGTGCAGCAGGCTGCAGTGCCATCATGCCGAGGTTTAATTTTCAATGAAGATTGAAGACATTCACGCTTTTACTGCATTTGTTAAATTGCAATCTACCAGTCTAACAGCACAGCAATTAGGTATTACCCAACCCGCTGTTACGCGCCGTATTCAAAACTTAGAACAATCTTGTGCTGTCCAACTTTTTGACCGTAACACAAGACCTTTAAAGCTCACTACAAAAGGGCGTGAAATTTATGAACAATGCTGTGTGATTGAGCATGAATTCAATAGCCTGAAACAAATCATTGCACTGCAAAGCCAGGCTGAAACACTGTTGAGAATCGGTATACCTAATAGTTTGTCAGAATCTGGTATTTTCGGCATGTTGCAAGAACTTCAAAAAGATTTTCCTTCTGTCAAAATTGAAATCAGCACTGGTTGGGGGAAGGACTTGTTGTCTAAATTGGCGCAAGGTGAACTGGATGGTGTTATTTCAACTGCAAAGGAACACAGTGCATTTCCAAAAAATTATTCACTAAAAATTATGGGTGCATTGCATATCCGACCTGTAGTGTCTAAGACCTTAAGTAAATCGGGTATATCAACGTGGGAAGACTTGCAGGAATTGGGCTGGATTTTAAACAATGAGGGCTGTGGTTTCCGTCAGTTCTTGACTGATCAGCTAGAACTGCAGCGTCAGTGTTTAAATTTAAAAATAGAAGTTACTGGTGCCAGTATTCAGTTGGATCTAGTGCGTCAAGGTATTGGTGCAGGCTTTTTTGCGCAGGAATTGATCTCAAAAAATCCACATTTTGCACAGATGTCGATCATAGATGTCGAAGAATTGAATTTGGACGTAATCGTCTATAATGCGCGCCGTGAAGACCTCAGCCAAACACAGACTGAAGTTTTTGATGTAGTGATGGAACGCTTTAACCAGCAGTTAAATTTAGCATAATTTCAAAATCACATCTTATGCATAAATTTAATATTAGTTTATTATAAATATTTATTTTACGCATATTGTTTAATTGATTACAGTTGTTTCAAGTTCTAATAAATAATGGAAATTGAAATGACAATTCAAATCTTAGGCATGATTGGTCACCGCAAATCTTCTGAAATTATTCCTGCTGAAGGCCCAGTATTTGACGCAGATTATGTGGCGGCTTTTGCCAAGGCGCATGAAGACGCGGGTTTTGACCGTGTATTGATTGGGCAGTGGTCAGATCAGCCAGATGGCTTTATTGTTGCAGCACATGCTGGTGCAAATACCACAAAATTAAAATTCCTTTTGGCTCACCGTCCAGGCTTTATTGCACCGACTTTAGCGGCCCGTAAATACGCAACTCTGGATCAATTGTTGAAAGGTCGTTTAGCCATTCACGTGATTACTGGCGGCAGTGATCCAGAACAGCAGCGCGATGGTGATTTCTTAGGCAAAGCAGAGCGCTATGCGCGTACCAAAGAATTTTTAGACATCGTTAAATTGTCATGGTATAGCAATCAACCTTTCCAATATCAGGGTCAGTATTACCAAGTTAAAGATGGTTTTTCTGAAATCAAACCTGCACAAACTCACCTTCCTGTCTATTTTGGCGGTTCTTCGCAAGAGGCTTTGAATGTTGCAGCGGAGCATGCAGATGTATTTGCACTATGGGGTGAGCCTTTAGCTGAAGCGGCTGATTTAATTGAAAAAATACAAAGTAATACGGGGCTATTTTCGCGTCAAAATCCGCTTAAATACAATATTTCATTCCGTCCGATTATTGCTGAAACTGAAAAATTGGCTTGGGAAAAAGCACAACACATTTATGAATTGACGCGTCAGCAAATTGAAGATCGAGGAATACGTCAAGACAAACAAACTGCACAAAGTGTGGGAGCACAACGTTTGGTTGATCTATCTAGAAGAGAAGTACATGACCGAAATTTGTGGACAGGGATTTCTAGCTTGGTACATGGCAACCACAACTCGACAGCATTGGTCGGTACGCCGGATCAAGTGGCTGAATCTATCGCAGACTATTACAAGCTTGGGATTAGCAGTGTATTAATTCGTGGTTTCGATCCCCTGAATGACGCAGTGGAATATGGCCGAGAATTATTGCCAAGTATCCGTGAAAAAACAGAGGCTTTAGATAAATTAAATAAGATTGCTTAAAGCAGTTTGTTGAACTCAGGAATCAGCACGATGAAAAAAATAATGATTGGTGTTTTAACAGCAGCGGCCGTGGTATTCACGGGCTGCTCGAAACAACCAAAACAGGCAGCTGCAGGAGATGCGCAAAAGCCAGTGTCACATGACCAAGTTGAACTAAAAATTGGTGACCAAAAGGGCAGTATGCGTGCTCAATTAGAAGCATCAAAATTGCTTGATGGAATAGATTACAAAATTTCATGGTACGAATTTCCAGCGGCAGCACCAGTCGCAGAAGCACTTAATGTCAATGGGATTGATATCGGTTACTTAGGTGATGCACCGTTTATTTTTGCCAATGCCAACGGTGGGCATGCTAAAGCGATTGCGGTCAATCGTTATGATCCATATGCGGTTGCTTTGCTGGTACCTAAAGATAGCCCAATTCGATCGATTCAAGATTTAAAAGGTAAATCAGTCACAGCAAACAAAGGTTCAATTGGTCAACTCGTGACACTGCGAGCACTTGAGCGTGCAGGGTTAAAAGCGGAGGATGTGGCGTTTAAATTTTTGCCCCCTGCGGATGGAAAGTTGGCTGTATCAAATGGTTCGGTGGATGTTTGGGCTGTTTGGGATCCATACACAGCCTATGCAGAAGTTATCGATGGTTTTCGAATTATCGAAAATGGTCGTGGTTTATATTCTGGTTTTACCTTCCTAGCTGGCACTCAAAAAGCGTTGCAGGATCAGCAGAAACGCATCGCTATTCAGGATTTTATTTACCGTTTAGAAGAGTCACAAGAATGGGTCAACAAAAACTATCAATCTTTTGGTAAAGATTTAGCCAAAATAACTGGCATTCCAGAAGAGCCTGCAACACTGGCATTCAAACGAAAAAATGCCAAATGGACTGCGATTGAAGATGATGTCATCACAACGTCACAAGCAACTGCTGATTTTTATCTGAAGCATCAGTTACTGAATCAAAAAATTGATGTCAGTAGTTTATTTGATCGTGAATTTAAAACCAAACAATCAGGGAAATAAAATGTCAGCACAGATTCAAGCCTTGCAACCTGTAATTCATGCCATTGAGCAAGGCTTGGCGCAGCAGTTGGATGAGCAAGATTTAATTCAGTCATTTCTGCCTCAGTTTAAACAAAGTCTGCAGAATTCGGCATGGCTAGATGCTGAATTTAAACAGCCTCATCCACAATTTTATCAGCAATATTTATTGTATCTCGATCCTGAAGAGCGCTTTTCCATCGTTAGTTTTGTCTGGGGTCCAGGACAGAAAACCCCAATCCATAATCATGAAGTCTGGGGCGTAATTGGTGTGTTGGAAGGTGCAGAAGTATCTACTGGATTTAAGCGCGATGATGTAGGCCTGCATGAAATTTTACCAAAAGACCATTTAGCGGTCGGCGACATTGACTGGTTTAGCCCAGCATCAGGTGATATTCATGCTGTGGAAAATGCCTTTGATGATCAGGTATCGATCAGTATCCATATTTATGGCGCTAATATCGGAAAAGTCGAACGCTTTACCTATCAGCTGGACGGCACAGCGAAACGCTTTATTTCTGGCTATTCAAATATTTAAAAGAGTGATGTTCAAGAATGAAAACGATTCAATATCAAGAAATCCGTGAAAAATTATTAGCTGGCGAAGAAATTGCCATTGTCGATTTAAGGGAAGAGCATATTTTTGCACAAAACCATCCTTTATTTGCCAGTAATATTTCGCTTTCACGTTTGGAAATTGAAATCTATAACCGTATTCCGCGTCTAGATACGCAAGTGGTGATTTACGATGATGGCGATGGACGTATAGAGCGCGCTTATGCAAAATTAGCTGAATATGGCTATACCAATGTCGCTGTACTGGAAGGTGGTATTGAAGCTTGGCAGCGCGACGGCGGTGAGTTGTTTATCGATGTGAACTCTGCAAGCAAAGCTTTTGGTGAATGGGTAGAGCATTTTAAATGCACGCCATCTTTAAGCGCGGAAGAGCTTCAGGCAAAGATTGACAGACAGGAAAATATTGTCATTTTAGATGCACGCCGTTTTGATGAATATCATACTATGAGTATTCCAACAGGTATTAGTGTTCCAGGTGCAGAATTGGTATTTCGCGCGCCATCTTTGGTAAAAGATCAAGACACGACGATCATTGTAAACTGCGCTGGCCGTACTCGCAGTATTATTGGCGCACAGTCTTTAATCAACGCAAAACTACCGCATAAAATCTTTGCTTTGCGTAATGGTACTATTGGCTGGACATTGGCTGAGCAGAAACTGGATCATGGTCAACAGCGCTCTTATGCCGATACGGATACTGAAATCAATGCAGAAGCAAAACAAAATGCTGCTGAGATAGCGGAAAAGGCTGGTGTGAAGCAAATCAGTTTTGAACAACTACAAGAATTGCAGTTAGAACAGGAAAAAACGACGTATGTATTTGATGTGCGCAGTGAACAGGAATATACGACAGGGCATCTTGTGGGTAGTCGCTGGGTCGTAGGTGGTCAATTGGTACAGGAAACAGATCATTATGCAGCGGTACGCGGCGCACGTATTGTCCTAGTAGATGATCAGCAAGTACGTGCAAATATGACTGGTTCTTGGCTTGCGCAAATGAATTGGGATGTATATGTACTGAATACTGATGCAAATGCTTTATTGACTGAAACAGGTGGCTGGAAGCCCGCTGTGCCAGCGATTTCAATTGATCAATATTTAAGTTCTGAACAGTTACAGGAATTAAAAGCCTCTCAGAATATTGCGATTTGGGATTTCACAACTGCCGCTAACTTTAAAAAAGGTCATATTCCAGATGCACAGTGGATTTTAAAAGCGGATGTGCCTAAAGTACTGCATCAAGCTAAATTTGCTGATAAAGATGCGATTGTGGTGACTTGCGGTTCTAGTTTACTTGCACAATATGCTGTTCCTGAGATTCAAGCACATCTGAAAGATGGTCAGAAAGTTTATGTACTACAAGGTGGAAATGGAGCTTGGGTTAAAGCAGGATTACCGATCGCAACTGACTTGGATTTGTTGTCTGAAGAAATTGACCGTTACAAGCGACCTTATGAAGGAACAGATAATTCTAAAGATGCGATGCAGGCGTATTTGGATTGGGAATTCGGTTTAGTCGATCAATTAAAAAAAGATGCAACGCATGGTTTTTTTGTTGTATAGGACTTTTAAAATTTAAAAAAAATTCAGGCATAGCCAGAACTGTGCCTGAAGTCTCTACTTCTTCAATTTTGAATTTTTCCGGGTATTGTTTGCTACTGCTCATAAACACCTCGTTAATTAGCCATTTTATCTAACAAAAGAGTTATTAATACAATTCATTGAGGACTAGCTTTTACATAGCTTAGTTTTTAAGAGAAAAATATCAGATTTGATGACATCACGAATCTATAAAATAAGATAAAATAATAATTAACAATGATTTATTAAATAAATGCGTTCGTTGAATATGAGCTTATATATAGTAGATACAGCAAACAAAAACCTGAAACCATTAGATGGTACAAAACTAAGCGAACAAAAATTTAAAGAGCGAGATGATTTACAAGAATGGCTCGTTAGCCATCCAGAAGCGTTGGGCGAAGAACTACTGATTATCCAAAAAGAATTCGATGGTTTTGATGGTACGGGTGAACGACTAGATCTTTTGGCATTGGATACCCAAGGTCACTTAGTTCTTATTGAAAACAAACGTGACGACAGTGGACGTGATGCCGTTTGGCAAGCGCTTAAATATGCATCCTATGTAGCGCCGTTTACATCAGATGATATTGAAGATGTATTTGCAAAGTACTTGCTCAAAAATAAGCCCGAATATTCTGATCTTGATGATAATGCCTTTGATACCGATCAAGTTCACAACACAGCAAAATTACTTATTCAGCGTTTCTTGGAAAATAATCAAGAAACAGATATCCAAATAACCACACTGAATCCACGTAACAGCCAGCGCATCATCTTGGTAGCAGGTGAGTTCCGCAGAGAAGTCACGAATACGGCGCTATGGCTGCTTGATCGTGATATTGATGTGAAATGCGTAAAAGTATCGCCCTATATGTTGAATGGGCAGTTGCTAGTAGACATTAAGCAAATTATTCCAGTCCCTGAAGCATCTGAATATATGGTGCGATTAACGCGTAAAGAGGCTGAACAAAAGTCGGTACAAGTAAATGACAGAGAGTTATCAAATCTAAGATTTCGATATTGGGAACAGCTTTTAGATTTTTTTGCAAAAAACAAAAATAACTCATTTATCAATACCGGTCCAACACGAACAAGTTGGATTTCTATAGGAGCTGGTATAGCGCATTGTTATTTTAATTTGGTTTTTACTCAAAATAAGTTAAGGGTAGAGTTGGAGTTAATACGAAAGGAAGCATCTGAAAATAAAAAATTATTCGATTTTTTTTATACACATAGACAGCAAATCGAGCAAAATTTTGGTCATGAATTATTGTGGCTTAGACTGGACGAAAAAATATCATCAAGAATTGAATTCATTATAAAGGTTGATGGATATAACGAAGTATTATGGCCGAAGCATGCTCAATGGCATTTCGAACATGTGCAAAAACTCGAACAGACATTTAAGTCTTACATGACTGATGTTTATCAAGTGATTAAATAATTTTTTTAAATTGGTTCAAAAGAATAGAGGGAAAGGCTTTGGAAGCTGAAAAACTACTGTCAAAAGTTCAAGAAATTTTAAGACAAAAGCCTGATTTATTTGAAATTGCAGAAAGCTCTTTAAGTGATCTAATTAATGATTTAGAGCAAAGAAAAAATTCTCTTGAACTTAAGAGCATCGAGAAGTTAAGAAACAAATACTTTTTTGTAGACAGCTATCAGCGTGGCTATAAATGGAAGCCCCAACAGGTTAAAGCATTATTAGATGATATTGATGAGTTTAAGCTTGAAAGAGCTTCTGATTTTTATTGTTTACAACCTGTAGTGGTTAAGCGAACAAAATTGGTTGAGCAAGGTGATGCTCAATATTATTGGGAGCTTATAGATGGTCAACAGCGTATGACCACGATTTTTATTATTTTAAGTTACCTGAATAAAGACAGGTTTTTCCACCTAAGATATGAAACCAGAAAAGAAAGCACAGAGTTTTTAAATCAATTATCTCATTTGACAGAAAATGTTAGTGAGACTCCTTTAAGTACAATTGATAGTTATTATTTTTTTGAAGCTTACAAGGCCGTCGAGCAATGGTTTTTGAAAAAAGAGGAGGAAGCAGGGTTTAGCCGTGAGGATTGGCAGTCCAAGCTTTTAAAGAATACTAAAGTGATTTGGTATGCAGTTCGTAGTAAAGAAAACGAAGATTCTAGAAAACAATCTATAGAAATTTTTACTCGCTTGAATCAAGGTAAGATTCCTTTAACAGATGCTGAATTACTTAAAGCTTTGTTTCTACAAAACATAGTCAAAGCTTATGAAAATCCAGAAGTTGCTATTCAAAAACAGATTGAAATGGCAAATCAGTGGGATTTAATCGAACAATCCTTACAGGATGAAGATTTTTGGGCATTCTTAAGTCCGCATAAAGGTACGAATAAATATACGCGTATTGAATTGATCTTTGATTTGATTGCACAAAAATCTAAGTCGGAACATTCAGCCATTGAGCAAGATCATCAAACTTTCCTTTATTATGCAAGCAAGTTCAAAAGTGATGTCAATTCCAAAGAACAACTTAAAGAAGTCATCGAGTCAATTTGGCAAGATGTATTGACTGGTTTTCAACGCTTAAATGAATGGTATCAAGATGATCATCTTTATCATTTAATTGGTTATTTAATCGGTCAGAAATATAAGAAGATACAGAACCTTTGGGAAGCGGCTAAGGGAAGTAAACGAGATAATTTTGAGCATGTATTGATTGGCTTTATTGAAGAAGAACTTAAAACCATTTTTAAGCAAAAAAAAGAAGATAAGGAAATTTTGGCTTTTGAGGCTATTGATTATGAACGTAGTAATGTACGACCAAAACTGATCTCATTATTAACGTTGTTTAATATTTATCGCCATGAGCAACAAAGAACACGTTTTCCGTTTAAACAATATTATGCGTGCAAATGGGATATTGAGCATATACATGCCCAGCAAAGCCCAGAACTTTCGCAAGAGGATAAGTTAAAAAGTTGGTTTGAAGACCAGGATAAAATCATTAACAATGTACCTAGTGAAGATCAAGCTGGTTTAAGGGCAGCACTGGATAAATGTAAAGTGGCCGACAGGAATGAGTCTGATCTCTTACAAAATGAATATCTGAATGAGTTATACGCCGTAGTGGGTGAGACATCTGAAAATGTCCATACACTTGATAACTTATGTCTTCTACCAGATGAAATTAATCGTTCGATCGGTAATGCTCCTTTCTTTATTAAACGCCAAGACATTATTAGTAGTGAACAAGAATGGGAACAAGGAAATAGCGAAACAGACCTGAAAACCAGTTTTATACCTTTAGCATCTCAACAGGTATTTTCAAAGTACTTTAGTCAGGATGTAAACCAAATGTTGAAATGGGGTACTTCTGACAGGGATGCATATAAAAAAGCTTTAATAGGTTGTTTTAAAAGATATGGTATTCAACTCAACCATATCGGAATAGGGAGAGAATAAGATGGCGACATTCACATTATGGAATACCTTACAGCAATATAAAGTTGTTATTCCTATCATTCAGCGTGATTATGCCCAAGGTCGAAAAGATGACCGCCAAATTGAACAGATCAGAAAAGGCTTTGTTAAAAACTTGTTTGATCATCTTGTTTCCTTAGACCCTTTAGAATTGGACTTTATTTACGGCGCCTTACATCAAGATGAATTGGAATTGTTGGATGGTCAGCAGCGATTGACGACTTTGTTCCTGTTGCATTGGTATCTGGCAAATAGAACTGAAGAACAACTTCAGAAAATTGAAGTTAAAAAACATCTAGGTCAATTCACTTATCAAACTCGAGCAAGTTCGAGAATGTTTATTTCTGCACTCATTCAGCATGGTCATGAGATACAGGCAAAACAGGTAACTAAGGGTAATAAGCTGTCTACAGTGATTGAAAATGAGGCTTGGTATTTAGCTGTTTGGAAAAAAGATCCTACAGTTATGTCGATGTTGACGGTGTTGGATGAAATTCACAGTCAGTTTCAAAAATTAGTAGATGCCTCAGGAGTAACTGCAATTGGCTTATGGAAAGCCCTGACAATAGACCAAGTACTTTGTTTTTATCTGCTGCCAATGAATGACTTTGCGCTGAGTGAGGAACTTTACATTAAGATGAATGCTAGGGGTGTTCAGCTTACTGAGTTTGAAAATTTTAAAGCTTGGTTCCAGGGATATTTAGAAAAATCTATAGATGCTGAGATTAGAAAAGATTTCTTTAATCAAATAGATCGGGACTGGACTGATTACTTATGGACCTTGAGGCAGTCTTCAAGTAAAAGCGATGAAACTAACAAGCCTCAAAATCTCAATTTTGATGAGATGTATATGCAGTTCTTTAAGTCATGCTTATTGTGTCATAGTTATGTATTGGCAACATTAAAAAATTCAAAAACAGAGAGCACATATGACAAAGATGAAAAAAGTTTAGTCAGCCGTTTAAGAAAAAACCTAATTATTACAACAGATGAATATGAAATGTTGTTGGGAAATGCGGATTCACAAGCGCAGATTATGCAAAATATTTTTAGGCTTTTTGAGTTTCTAAAGAACTATAGTGGTGAAGGAAATATCCAGGACATTTTACTGAATATTTTTAACTCTAAAGATAGTTCTTATGAAGCTCAGGCACAATTTGCAATTCTCTATTTTTATAATGCAAATATTAATAATGAAAGCCAATTCGATGATTGGTTTAATGTTACAAAGCGATTAGTCAATAATGCCAAAAACTATTTTAATGCTGAAAAAGATTTAATTAGTGTTTTGGATGCAATCAATCACTTGTCAGTGGAAATTGCTGAAAATAATATTTTAGATAAAATCCGTTCATTGACTGAGACGAGTGAAATATTTAAAAAACTTACTACGGCATTTGATAAACAGCATATTGAGCATGAAATAGAAAAAGCAGAGTTGATACATCATAATGCAGCATGGAAATCACTATTTAGAAAGTATGAGAAACATGACTACTTCTATGGGCAAATCAGTTTTTTAATTGATTATGCTAAAGATGAGGAGAATCAAAATGTTTCTATGGATGTATTCACGAAGTATGCAGAAATCTCCAGTAAAATTTTTACTGATAAATTTCTTAAAGATGAAGATTATATTTTCCATAGAAGCTTATTAAGTATTGGAGATTATTTAGTAAAGGATGGATCTAACTGGAGTTTTGGTCGACAAGTTTTTAATACAGTTCGTCAAAGAAATGAAAATTGGCGAAAAGTATTTGAAGATAAAGACAGATGTAAAATGCTTAAAACTTTACTAAATCAAATAAATGAAGGTAATGAGTTTGAAAGCTTGAAAAATATTATTTCAAATAATATTAGCCAGATTGAAGACTGGCGTAGTTATTTCATTAAAGAACCTAAGACTATTAAATATTGTCAGAAATATCAGATACGTTTCCATAATGAAAACGAAATTTATCTACTAAGTTCAAGACAAATGAATGGTGCTCATGCTGAACTAAGAACGTATGTTCTATATTCAAAGCTGCTTAAAAATGGTTTCGACGAATCTAAAGTACAGTATGTTGAAGTTGCTACCAGTAGTGAAAATCCTTCACTAATCGTAAAGTCAAAGGATTTACCTACTTTAAGAGTAAAATTTGAAGCAGGTTCATTTAAAAATGACTTCCTGATGCAAGATTCAGTAATTAATGAGGAGAACGGATCTGAATATACAGAGCTATTGATAAGACCGGAATATGCAGAAGTTATAGATTTAGAAAAAGAATTAATGAGTTGGGTTGAAGTACAAGAAGTAGAGGAAGTTGCATAAGAGTAAGTTAAACAGATAGAAAAGCTTTAAAAGTGGTAATTGAAAAGGTGTTGCTCAGGAAATGTATAAAGGACATTCGACAAAACATGACTGAATAACACCTTTAAATCAAAGTTTGTGGATAGATTGTCATTAGATATATATCTTATATACGGGATAACTAAATAGGATTAGTTGATGACTAATCGCTTAATTCTACATTTCGAACTAAATCCTCAGATACGATTGTATATCGTAGGGGATCTTCACGGTTGTTATAGCCTTTTAATGCAAGAACTTCAAAAAATTAATTTTGATTTTGAAAATGATGTACTCATTTGCACAGGAGATTTGGTCGATCGTGGTAATGAAAATCTTGAATGTATTTCATTACTAGATCTGCCATGGTTTCGCGTCGTTCGTGGGAATCATGAGGAGATGTGTATAAGAGGCCAGTATGACTCTAAAATTAGAGATATACATGAACGAAATGGCGGAGAATGGTTCTATAAGTTATCAAAGCAAAAGCAGCTTGAAATTATTAATCTTTTTAAAGAATTGCCATTAGTAATAGAAGTTGGATTAGCAAATAAAAAGATAGGTATAGTTCACGCTGACATTGATATCAATGATTGGAATAGCTTTAAAGAAGATATAGCGAAAGGCGATTATAAAATTCCTGGAATCACATCGGCTTATACAAATGCTTTGTGGGGGCGGGGGAGAATACGTCATCACTCAGACTACTATGATATCGTCAAAAATATTGATGAAATCTACCTTGGACATACCATCGTAAAAGAACATACTCAAATCGACAATTGTCACTATATTGATGTCGGCTCATCCTTCACTAAAAGACTATGTATTATTAGAGTTCAATAAAAAATTGATGTAGTGGGGGAGTAAAGTGGTATTAAATAGTTTGATTGATCAAAAAAGAAGCATTTGAATCGTGTATCCTGCTTTGTATCCTGATTTTTTTACTTAAAAATTAATTTATTAAAAACAATGGGGTAGGGGATTGTTTTCGTCTGTCTGGGCCCACCATATAAAACAACCCCTTACGTGCATTAATCGTAAGGGGTTTTTTGTTTTTGGATATTATGAAATCTGAAGTAAGCAATTCACTTAATTGATCGTCGTTCTTATCTCGAAGGACTTAAAATGGGTTGCCTCCACTGATAATGAACTTTTCTAGTTTGCCTTTCAATAAAGATTCTTCGTTACCAGCTTAATAAAAAAGCATCTCCCGCAGATATTACTTTTGTTATCTAAATTCCATAAACATCCTCTTTAATCAAAAAAAAAGTTCATATTTATGAAATAATTGTGATGTAGTTCAAAGAATATCTGCAAAAAAAGTGAAAAGTAGATGAAATGCATTTTACAACTGAAAAAATTATGCTAATTAATATGAGATGATTTTTTAGTCAAAAATCATGATGTTTCAGGACGGAATATCTTAAGAAGCGTATTAAAAAAATGATTAAACAGGAGTTTCAATGATGCTTCAGCTTTTAAGAAAATTGTTTTGTTTGCATATTTATGAATATGAGCAAATGCAAGAAATCGGGGAACACAGGGAGTGTCGTAAGTGCGGTACGAATAAGGACTAAAGTTTTTGCAAGAAAAGTGAGCAATGGCTCACTTTTTTATGCTTGTTATGGGCTAATTTCCGTTAAAATTAAAGGGAAATTTCAACATGATGAACAGGCATATGAGCAAAGATTTTCATGCAGATACCTATATCGTCGACAGCAACCTGGCAGATACGCTGCACTGGCTCAGCCTGCATCAAGATAGTTATGACTCCTTTAGCTATGATGCAGTCACGCAAGCGCTGATGGTGCATCATGCCAATGGAGTAGATCAAATCCGAGTCGGAGATTATCTGAATGCCCGTTATGGCATTTTAATTACTGCACATAACTTTTCTGCGAGTTCATCAACTTAAACAGTTGTTAGCTTGCCATGGCATCTGTCGCTAAGCTGCGAACACTTGGTTTTGGCTGTTCAGCGACTAGACCTAATTTTGCAAAAAGTTGCTGATCCCGGCCTTGGGATGTATTAGGGGTCGTCAGCAGTTTTTCACCAGAAAAAATAGAATTGGCACCAGCCATAAATGCCAAAGCCTGATCCGAATCGCTTAAGGATTCACGCCCTGCAGAAAGGCGAATATAGCTTTTAGGCATCAACAAGCGTGCTACGGCAATGGTACGAATCCACTCAATCACATCCAGTTTTTCTACATCTGCCATCGGTGTGCCTTCAATCGGGACCAACATATTGATCGGCACAGATTCCGGATGAATCGCCAGAGTTGCAAGTTCATACAATAAACCGATCCGGTCATCACGGCTTTCACCTAGACCAACAATACCGCCACTACAGACTTTCATACCCGCCTGACGCACATGATCCAAAGTATCCAGACGATCATCAAAGCTACGCGTGCTGATGATATATGAATAGTATTCACGAGAAGTATCCAGATTATGGTTGTAATAATCTAGTCCAGCATCTTTCAAGCGTTCAGCCTGAGATCCATTTAGCATCCCCAGTGTCATGCAGGTTTCCAGACCGAGTGCTTTAACTTCACGCACCATTTCCAGCACATAAGGCATATCGCGTTCATGCGGGTTGCGCCATGCAGCCCCCATACAGAAACGTGAACTTCCTGATGCCAGCGCCTGTTTTGCTTCCTGAATCACTTTATCGACCGCAATGCGTTTTTCAGCTTCCAGTTTGGAATCATAATGGGCTGATTGTGAGCAGTATTTACAGTCTTCAGGACATTTACCGGTTTTAATCGAGAGCAGGGTACTCACCTGAACGGTATTGGCGGTGAAATGTTCACGATGAACCTGTTGCGCCTGAAACACTAAATCCATTAAAGGCTGCTGATAAAGTGTTTGTATTTCTTCACGTGACCAATCATTGCGTACCGCATCACTACTGTTCATCTCTTTCCCTAACTGTGTTTATTTATCATTCGGTTCATCTTAATAAAAATTCGCCCTTGCTTCACTAGCAAAATATGACCTTATATAAATGACAAAGCCCACACGAGGTGAGCTTTGTTTTTCAGTTACCAGATTATTTATTACTGTGATTTCCATGAATATCCTGGCCATGCAGATCACTACGGTGCTGCTTGTTAAACACACGCTGATCCTGTTCATGCTGATTATTTTTTGGGGAATTAATCGGGCCATGTTGCGGCTGCTGCTGTTGTTGCTTCTGCTGGTCATGCTGAAGCTGCTCCAACAGTTCTTGATTTGGATTTTTTGATGACATCATCTTTCCTCCACTTCATTTCTGACTATTTTTATTTATGCCATAGTCTGAAACACGGGTGTGTAAGGCTTTTAAGTGAAACTGTGAATCTAGGTAAAGTTGAAATATATTTTTAAGGGCGATAAAAAATTAGCTGGATTTTGCCAGTTGTTCTTGAATGGCCCAATCGATATGTACCTGCACAATTCCATCATGCTGATCACGCTGTTGCTGAAGGGCCTGAATAATCTGCCCATCAAAGGGTGCATTGCCCAAACCAATCGCGATATTGCGCATAAAGCTTTGGTAACCCGTACGACGCATAGGGCTGCCTTCAGTCGAACTTAAAAAGGTGGCTTCATCCCATTGCCATAAATCCAGTAAACTCACCTGATCCAGTCCATGCCGTGGATGAAAATCCTCTACCGACGTGACTTGGGCAAAACTGTTCCATGGACATATCAGCTGGCAATCGTCACAACCAAAAACCCGGTTACCAATTCCGCGTCGTAAATCTTCGGGAATGATGCCTTTATATTCGATGGTCAGATAGGCGATACAGCGTCGTGCGTCCAGCATGTACGGTTCTACAATGGCTTGAGTCGGACAGATGTCGATACACGCGGTACAGGAGCCACAATGTTTCGTCGCAGGTTCATCAAAAGGCAGTTCCAGTGAAGTAAGCAGTTCACCCAAAACAAAGAATGAGCCTGATGTTTTATGAATCAGAAGGGTGTGTTTACCTGTCCAGCCCATGCCGGCACTTTCAGCCAGCGATTTTTCAAAAATTGGCGCAGAATCGGCAAATGGGCGTGATTCAAAATCTCCGACTTTTTCCCGGATTTTTGTTGCCAAGGTTTTCAAGCGACCCCGCATGGTTTTGTGATAATCCCGGCCACGAGCATAACGCGCAATAATGGCAGAATTGGGTGCATAAGGGATATAACGTGGTTCTGGTGCCTCGACCAGATAATTCATACGCACACAGATAATGCTGCGTGTGCCGGGAACCAGTAAGGCGGGATTGGCACGTTTTTCTAGATTATCTTCCAGAAACTTCATGTCACCCTGATAACCACGATCCAGATATTCCTGTAAGCGTGCTAATTCTGCTTGAGCATCCGGTTTGGCAATGACACAATCAGAAAAACCCAATTCTAAAGCCTGCGCTTTAATCCATGCTTTTAGCTCGGCTGGATCTTGTTGATAAACTTGAATTTGCGGGTGAGAATCGGGAGTTGTCATAAACCAAAGACAGGGAATAAGAAATGCAGCAACAAGTTTACCATAGCCGCGATCTACAAGCATGGGAGCAGCGCTGGTTTCAGCAGCAAAATAGTTCCTACGGTTTAATGCAACAAGTCGCCTGGGGGATTAGTCAGCGGCTGATCACTTTATTTTCTCAGCAAAAAATAAAAAAAATCGCGGTCTGCTGTGGTCAGGGCAATAATGCCGGCGATGGTTATCTGGTGGCCAAATATTTAAAACAAGCCGGTTTTCAAGTTGATATTTATGCAGCTGAACTGGGCAGTTCCAAAGATCTGGCATCGGCTGTGCAGGAAGCCAAGCAAGCCGGTTTGCAGCCTTATTCACATTTTAATTTTCAATCTGAATATGAGGTCTATATCGATGCCTTATTCGGAATTGGTCTAAACCGTCAGCTGGATTCTGACTGGCAAAATGTTATTCAAACGATCAATCAGCAAACTGGACTCAAAATCTCAATTGATATTCCGAGTGGATTGGATGCCAATACCGGCCAGCCTTTGCCTGCTGCGATCAAAGCTGACTATACTTTCACGGGTTTGGGGCTCAAGGCAGGATTGTTTACTGGACAAGGCAAAGAATATGCGGGCAACATCGAACTAATCTCTGCTATTCCAACAGACGCAGAAATTCAACCGATTGCCCAGCTTGCATCACATCAGATCCAATTACCCAAACGCCAAGCCTTTGGTCATAAAGGTAGTTATGGTCATGTCTTGGTGATTGGTGGACATGCCGATATGGGCGGTGCTGTGATTATGGCAGCAGAAGCAGCATTTGCTGCCGGAGCAGGTAAAGTCACCATCGTTTGTGATGCAAAACACCACACCGCGATTTTGTCACGTGCACCGAATATCATGCTGCGTGATATCAATCTTTTAACTCAGGAACAACGCCAAGCACTGATTCAGCAGGTCGATGCAGTGTGTTTTGGTATGGGATTAGGTCGTGATCGTGGGGCAAAAGCGCAATACGAAATCTGGTTTGAGCTGATTCAGCAATCTGATCTAGAGGTTATTTTGGATGCAGATGCGCTGTGGTTTTTAGCCCAACAGCCGCAAGTTTTGAATTCCAAGACCTATGCGACTCCGCATCCTGGGGAAGCAGCCACGTTACTGGCATGTAGCACTGTGGAAGTCGAAATGGATAGGATTGCAGCTATTCATGCCCTGCAACAAAAATATCAGGGACAGTGGGTGCTAAAAGGTTCAGGATGCCTGATTCTGGAAGAAAGGCTTTACATCTGCAATGCCGGGAATGCCGGTATGGGAACTGGCGGAATGGGGGATGTGCTGGCCGGAATGATTGCCAGTTTAAAGGCACAATTTGCACAAACCATCCATTTGCATGAAATTGTGACGCTACATGCTCTTGCAGGTGATGAACTGGCCAAAAATGGCCAACGTGGTTTGCAGGCTCAGGATATGAAACATGCGATTTATCAGGTGGTGAATCGCTAAGGAGAATAGTGTGCCAGTCATCAAACTGAATATTTCAGGCCAAGTACAAGGAGTCGGATACCGCTACTGGTTTGCCGAGCAGGCTCAAGGACTTGGACTGAAGGGACATGTGCAGAACTTAAGTACGGGTGAAGTGGAGGCTGTGATGGTTGGAACAGATTCTCAGCTTCAGGAAATGATTGCACGAAGTTGGCAAGGGCCTGCTCGTGCAACTGTACAAGCGATTATTCAGGAATATCTGAAATACGATCTAAATGTTCAAGACTTTAAAATATTGCGTTAAACCTTAGCGACGACGGCTGCTGACACGACTACGGCCACGTGCCATACCGCCCAGCGCATTCAATACCGCCATTTTACTCATACTTCCTGAGGCGTGGGCATGACAAATAGCAGCAGCTAAAGCATCGGCGGCATCCTGCTGCGGTTTGATGCTGAGTTTTAGAATATTCATCACCATCATCTGTACCTGTTCTTTATCTGCAGCGCCGTAGCCAACTACAGACTGCTTGATCTGGCGCGCGGTATATTCAGCGACTTTCAAATCCAGATTGACCAGTGCAGCAACAGCAGCACCACGAGCCTGACCAAGTTTTAAGGCAGAATCCGGATTTTGTGCCATAAAGACCTGTTCGACTGCAGCTTCAGTAGGGCCATAAAATTTTACAATGCGCTCCACGCCGGCAAAGATCCGTTTTAAACGTTCAGGCATTTCTTTCGTTTCTGTTCTGATGGTGCCGGCATCAACAAAAGTCAGTTTGGAGCCGTCTTTTTCGATAATTCCGTAACCGGTTAAACGAGAACCGGGGTCAATCCCAATAATTAATGACATGCCCGCACTTTAAAAATAGAATAATGCCCATATTGTTACATAAGCGTATCAAAAAAGCTTGATCCTGATGAAGCAGTTGATTCCAGCATCCTATTATTTATTTTACTGAGATTAGATTAATTTTCATGAAATTATTTCTTATTATCCTTGCAGGCTTAATCCTAGAAGTATTTGTCTGGATTGGCGTGGGTGACCTCGTCGGGAGCATGTGGTACGTATTTTTCTGGTTTGTAGCCGCATTTTTTATTGGTATGAATCTGATCCGTAAATACTCGGCCGGTGTCATGCCACAGATGCAGCAAATGCAAATGGGGCAGATGAGTGCAGACCCTGCACTAACAGGAAATTTACCTAAAATTCTGGCAGGTTTTTTTCTGCTTATTCCTGGATTGATTACCGATGTATTGGCAGTATTGATGCTTATTCCAGCGGTTCAGCAGGTCTTTAAAGCTGCCATGATGAAAGCGATGATGAAGCGTCAGCAACTCATGATGGAGAAAATGATGGGTGGCATGATGGGCGATATGGGTGGGGCACAAGGCCAAAATCCATTTGCCGAGATGATGCGTCAAATGCAGGATATGCAAAATCAGCAATCAGGTCGCGGTGATTCCACCATTATTGATGGTGAAGCACGTGAAGTGAGACCTGAGGCGAAAAAAATTGAAATGAAAGATATCAATCCGAAATAATTATTTTATTTAAAAAACTCTATTCAAGCCGAATCTGATGATTCGGTTTTTTATTGGAACTTTCTAATATCTTTGAACAAACGTTATAATATATTTTTATAACTTCACCGTATTTTAATGTCTCTGCTTTTTACGATCTGTCTCCTGCATTTTGTTGCTCAACTGAGTCCTGGCCCCGATATTTTGCTCATTGCCAAAAGTGCCGCATCTACCACACGCCAGAATGCCCTGAAAGTTATTGCTGGGATCTCTGCCGGTATTGTGGTTTGGGTAGTACTGACACTTGCGGGTTTTACCGTGTTAATTGACCAGTTCCCATGGATTCAGCAAGCCTTAATGCTTTTGGGTGGTATGTTCCTGGCTAAAATGGGGTGGGCCATGTTAAAGGGTGGTGTGCATAGCTTTAAAAACAGACATCAGACTGACGACGATACAAATGGACAGATGCAAGCTAAAAACTATTTTATGCTGGGCTTATGGACCAATCTTTCTAATCCTAAAACACTGATCTATTTTAGTAGCGTATTTTCACTGGCCTTGAGTTCGTCTGCTTCTGATTATTTGAAAGCACAGCTGGCAGTGATTATTCCTTTGCAGACCTTTATCACCTTCGCTTTATTGATGCTGTTGATTTCTCAACCAAAAATTAAAACCTTGTACCAGCGTTCGGGGAGTTATATTGATATGATTTCAGGCGGACTATTTCTGCTATTTGCATTGTGGTTATGGTATGACGCACTTATTCTGATGAATTAAGTGGTATATCTTCATTTAATGCTGGAGAAGTTGGTGAGGCTGAGATAGGAGAGGCTAAATTGTCTAGTGTTTTAACCGCCGTTTGATAACGATTAGGCTTTAAGGTGGTTTCAGTATTTTCAGAGCCTTGATAACTGCGGCTACGGTTAGCGCGCTCACGCAATCCACCTTTTTTAATTAACTGAACCATGGCACATCTCTCATTCAAATCCACAGCTATTGTAAATCAAATCTGGATTTGATGAGGCCATTTTCCGCATCGCTATTTGAATTATTCAAGAGTAATAAAAAGACCTGTTTGAACCAACAGGTCTTTGCTGTGAGGTGAATAAATTTAGCGAAGTCTTTTATCTTCTTCTTTTAAAACGTCCAGTATAGAGTGTTGTACGGGAACTTCTTGTTGTGACTGCACATACAAATGCACGACTTTAAACACGATTGCTGTAACGAGGCAGGCTACTAGACATAAAATCCAGAAACCAAAAGGGCTGCGAATATGATGTGAGCCACAGTTTGAGCATGATTTTTCTGTAGAGTCGACTACTTTTTCACAGCAGGCACAATGATATTGATACTGCATTTTTCTTCTCCCAGGATGTTATCCTTTTTATTCTTCGATCATGAAAGATGATTTGTTGCTCTATCATAGGAGAGCTTTTCTAGGCTGACAAGACGAGATTGCCGATAATTACATAGTATCTATATAGGATAAAAATTAATTACATGACTAAGATCATATCAAGAAAATGATTAAATGATTCATTATTTGAAAATATAGGGTCTGTTGACACTTACTGTTCATAATTAACCCTATAAAGGTAGCCATAAAAATATACAGGCTAAAGCAACAGAACTTTGATAATTTCTTTTCAGCTTGTCATATCGAGTAGCTATTCCTCTAAATTGCTTTAATCTACAAAACATATTTTCAACTAAATGCCTGATTTTATATAAATACCAGTCCATATGATCATTGTTCGATTGGGTGGTTGTTTTGTTTGGTATATGTGGTTTAGTCGGTGGTTTGGTGAGCTG